>JASUTC010000034.1 GCA_030445775.1 Thermotogaceae bacterium
CGTTTTTTTGTCTTTAACGCTTTTTATGCGGGTTTCAAGAATCACCCGTTAAAGTATAGCATTAAAACATTAAGGAGGTCAACCATGAAGTCATACAAAAAAGAATTGTGGTTCAACACGACGAAAAGAAGGGAATTTATCAACATCACACCTCAGGTCAGAGAGTGTCTTCAGGAAAGCGGCATTCAAGAAGGGCTTTTGTTGTGTAATGCCATGCATATCACGGCCAGTGTGTTTATCAACGATGATGAAAGCGGCTTACACGCTGATTATGAAAAATGGCTGGAACGGCTTGCACCGGAAAAACCACACAGCCAATATCAGCATAACGGATTTGAAGACAACGCAGATGCCCACATGAAAAGACAGGTGATGGGGCGGGAAGTCGTTGTGGCCATTACAGATGGACAGTTGGACTTTGGCCCGTGGGAGCAGATCTTTTACGGTGAATTCGACGGAAAAAGGAGAAAACGGGTTTTAGTGAAGATAATCGGGGAATGAGCAGGTTATAATGAAAAGTAGTGAAATAAGCAGCATTAATGAGCTAATGACGAATAACATGCGATAGCTTGACATAGGTTTCAAAATATGGTAATAGCAAGGGCTGTCAACGAATATTGACAGCCCCTTTTTATTGGGATTTTATTTCCTTGATTTCAACAAATTCATTAAATGCTGTTTTTCTTCAGCAATGATTTGATCGATGGTGCCTTTATCCTTGAAATAGCTTTTCAAGTCAGAATAAAAAATGATACTGTCCTTTTCTACTTCTATAGCCATGTCTATGGCATCATTCACATTTTCAGGTTTCTTGCTTCCGGATAATTTTGGGAATATGGAAAGCTCGGCAAAGGACATGAGATATCCGGCATTTTCATCGTCTGTCCAATCGGCATGTTGCTCCTGATCTTCCGTACATTTATCAAATATCTTTTTAAACCGTTGCTGATGTTCTCTTTCTTGTGCAGCCAAATCTTTAAACAATCTTTGAAACTCACCTTCATATTCCTGAGCCAGATTCGAATACATTTCATAACCATCCGATTCAATCTTCAACGCAACATTGAGTAATTCTTTTAATCGCACGCTAACCCCTCCCGTTATTTGAAATTTGCTATGATTTCCTGAAAATCCGGTACTTCTTTAATGGGATAAATTTTAGTCCACAACACCTTTCTGTTTTCATCCAAAACAATATTCACACGTTTTGAAAACCCTTTGTCATCTAAAAAAACACCCAATTTCTTTGCCAGTTCTCCATGGGGCCAAAAATCCGCCAACAATTTCAGCTTTTTTAGTCCCATGCTGTCCGCCCATGCCTTTTTGGATTGACTGGAATCGATACTGATACCAAAAGGCACCATATCTAATGATTCAAATTCATCATGAAGCTCATCAAGGACCTTCATTTGATCCCTGCATACTGGAGTCCAAGCTAAAGGATGAAAGGACAGCAATATCTTTTTGCCTTTCAATTCAGCTGTATCAATACTGTTACCATCCTGATCGGTTAATACAAAATCCTCAAATTGTTCACCTATATTAATAATATCCGTTCTCATAAAATCATCTCCCTATAAGATTTGTTTGTATTTAATAGACGTATACAACGCTAACAGTATCCACAGTTAAATCCCGAGAGATGGATTGGCTGTAATTTCCAGGGAATCAAAATCCCCTTGTTCAAATCGATGCCAAGCCGCTGATGCAATCATTGCTGCATTATCCGTGCAAAATTCCAAAGGAGGAAAATATATTTGATACCCCCACGAGGTCGCTTTTTGATTTGCCTTTTCTCTTAATCGTTCGTTGGCTGCAACCCCACCGGCAAAAATGACCTTTTTTGTACCCATCTTTCTGGCTGCACGGAAAGATTTTTCAACCAAAATGTCCACAATGGCCTCCTGATAACTTGCCGCGACATCGGAAAGGTTATCTTTAGGATTTTTCCGCATATGGTACAAAAGAGATGTCTTTAACCCGCTAAAGGAAAAATCAAAATTATTCCTTTCCCTTAATGCCCTTGGAAAGTTAACGGCTTTAGGATTACCACTCTTTGCAACTTTTTGAATCAAAGGACCACCTGGATATCCCAAATCCAATATTCTTGCTCCTTTGTCAAAGGCTTCTCCGGCTGCATCATCCAGTGTATTTCCCACTCGAATCAAATGATCGTGATCTTGCACATAGATCAGCTGAGTATGCCCTCCCGAACACAGCAGCACCATGAAAGGCGGTTGAAGATCCTTATAGATTAAATAATTGGCGTAAATATGCCCTTTTAGATGATTAACCCCAATAAAGGGCACTCCCAAAGTAAAAGCGATTGCCTTTGCAGCCGATACCCCAACAAGTAGAGCACCAATGAGGCCCGGGCCAATTGTTGATGCGACTGCATCAATATCTGAAAAACCGCATCCGGCTTCTTGAAGTGCCGTGTCAATCATCGGGTTTATCGCTTCAAGGTGTTTTCTTGATGCAATCTCCGGAACAACACCGCCAAATTTATTGTGAATCGCCACCTGAGAAGACAGTAAATTGGATAGGATTTCCCTATCTTCACTGATAATGCAAACCCCTGTATCGTCACAGGAGGATTCAATGGCCATTAAAATTCTCTTTCCGTTTTTCACGTCGTTTTCCTACTCGATCCGAAAATGGCGGAACCTATTCTTAAAATGGTTGCCCCCTCTTCGATGGCTATCTTGTAATCATTGGTCATTCCCATGGATAATTCAACAATTTGAGGAAAATCTTTTTGAAGTCTGTCTCTCAGCAATCTCAAACCTTTGAATGTATTTCTGATAATATCCTTATCATCTGTAAAGGGTGCCATCGTCATGAACCCAATGACACGAATATGTTTATAATCCTGAAGCGTTTTAAGAAAACTTTGAGTATCATCCGGCTTTAAGCCATGCTTGCTTTCCTCTCCCGAAACGTTCACTTCGATTAGAATATCCTGAACTTTCCCTTCATTGGCAGATCGTTTATCTATTTCCCGTGCAATCTTTTCACTTTCCACCGAATGGATGAGCTTTGTTTTTCCTGCAACGTATTTGACTTTGTTTTTTTGAAGTGGCCCGATAAAATGCCATTCGATATCCTTTCCTTCTAACCATTCCATTTTGTCACGAATCTCCTGGGCCTTATTCTCACCAAAGATGTTGTGTCCGATTTCAATGATCTCATTGATATCCGAAACGGGAAATGTTTTACTCACTGCCACCAGCTTTATTTCCTCAGTTTTTCTTCCACACCCTTTGGATATATCTTCGATTTCGCTGATCAGTTTCTTAAAATTCTTTTGAATTACCGTCATCCCATCACCCTCAATAAAAAATGGCATCGGGTTTCACCGATGCCATTATAACTCTTTTTTTGTTGATACAAAAATCTATATCTCGTTTAGTGTCCAAAGACCGTGAACATTGCAGTATTCACGCGCCTGGATGACATCTCCTACATCTTCAAATGTGGCGATGGGATCTTCACCTGGAGCCAAATGTTTTCTGAATACTCCCCGATCTGTAATCAATTCAATCCACTCGATATAATGCTTTTCCTGCATGGGATGTAGTGTAGAGCCAATGGTTACTTTGTAACCGCCATCCACTTTTTCAACAACTGGGACGTGTTTTTCATTTGCCTGATCTGCAGTCTGTTCCTCCATCAACTTCATGGGTTCACCACAACATACCAGTGCTTCTTGTCCTTCATGAAGGATTTCAACAACGTTACCGCAGATATCGCATTTGTACACTTGTTTCTTTTTGGTCATCTCATTTTCCTCCTTTATAAAAGGTTTAACGCTTTGTGTTTGTCAAGAATTTTGTCTGCTAATTCTTTGACTTTTTCCAAATCCTCTTCATTGGGAAGGCCTTTATAATCGATTGTGTCAAGCCATTCAGCCTGAATGGTTCCCAAAAGAGACTTTAGTGTCTTCGTTGCCTGGGAAGCCCAACCAAAAGAGGTAATGATTGAGATATTTTTAGTCTTAGGCCTTAACGCATTAATCATGGCGGCTGTATACAACATTTGAGGGTGTGGACCCGTGAGAACCGTTGATCCTGCCAATACGATTGTTGCAGCATCAACAAGTTCAATAGTAAGTTTACCAAGATCCGCCTTCGTCATGTTAATAGGCAGCACTTCAATTCCCCTGTTGGTCAATTCATCTGTGAGAAACTCTACTGTTTTCAACGTACTTCCGTGCATGGATACATAGGGTATGAGCACAAGATTTTTGACATCATCCGATACCCAATCTTGATAATGCTTGATAATAAATTCCGGATTTTTATAAACCGGACCATGAACGGTACAAACCATCTCAAGGTCGTACTCCTCAAGGCGCTTCAGATGCTTTTTGATCATAGGTCTGAAAGGCATCATGATTTCTGCAAAATAACGTTTTGCAGCCAAATAGGTTTGAGAATCATCGTTGGAAAATGTGTTGCTTACGGCCAGATGAGAACCAAGAAAGTCTCCGGAGAATAAAACCTTATCCTCTCTCAAATAGGTAAACATGGTTTCCGGCCAATGAACCCATGGAGCAATGATGAATTCCAAAGTTTTATTTCCTAAAGACAATGTATCACCATCTGAAACCACATCAAACGCTTCCTCTTTCAAAGGCAACAGTTCCATCAGAAAACCCTTGCATTTTTCGTTGGTTACTATTCTGGCATCCGGGTATAATTCATGGACTTTTGGGATCAATCCAGAATGGTCTTGTTCAGCGTGATTTGATACAATATAGTCAATTTTTTTGGGGTTTAATTCCTTCAGATTCCTTAAGAATTCTTCTTTCTTATCCGGTTCAACGGCATCGATCAAAGCCGTTTTTTCACTTCCAAATACGACAAAGGCGTTGTAAGAAGTTCCTTCCGGTAATGGTATCAATTCGTCAAATAACTCACGATCCCAATCGATAGCACCAATATTGTATATATCTTCTTTAATCTTTCTGATAGCCAATTGTTCAATCACCTCATTATTGAATTTCGAAGGCGTCTTTACTGGCACCACATAATGGACATACCCAATCCTCAGGTACATCTTCCCATTTTGTACCGGGTTCTACACCGTTATCCGGGTCTCCTGCTGCAGGATCGTAAACATAACCACAAACTGTGCAAACATACTTATCCATTTTTATTACCTCCATTTTTAATGATAATCTATTATACAATATAAACCAAAAATTCCAAGGAATGTTTAAAATAACTTTATTATATAAATCCAATATATGAGACGACAGAAAATGGTGTATAATTCCAGTAAGAGAACAAAATCAAGATGATTCAGGAGGGAGTTATGCAAGTAATAGCAATCGATGCAATGGGGGGAGACCATGCCCCACAAGCTGTTATAAAAGGAGTTGAAGAAGCAAAAAGAAAAAAAATCATCAAATCGGGCATCATTTTAGTAGGTAAAAAAGATCAAATAGAAAAGTACTCAACGCAACTGGATCAGTTGGAAGACGTCACTATATACGATGCACCAGACACTTTTAAAATGGATGAAAAACCTTCTCACATTTTAAGGCGGCGTGAAACTTCACTTTACATGGCTGCGGATTTAATTAAAAACGGCAAGGCGAATGCTTTAATCAGTGCCGGGAACACAGGAGCACTGTTGGCCGTTTCAACCTTTGTGATCGGAAGAATCAAAGGTGTTTCCAGACCGGCAATTGCTTCCCCTATCCCCAACAAAAAGGGATATACAATATTATTGGATAGTGGAGCAAACTTGGAATGCAAAGTTGAAAATTACCTTTCATTTGGTAAAATGGGATTGGCCCTTCAAAAGATCAACGGCATCGATCAACCTAAAATCGGATTATTAAACGTTGGTACAGAAGAGGATAAAGGGACGGAAATCGTCAAAGCGGCCTATCAATTAATGCGTCAGGAACTTGGCGCAAATTTCGCCGGTTTTGTGGAAGGAAGAGATATTGCTGCAGGTACAGTCGATGTGGTGGTTACAGACGGTTGGTCCGGTAATATTGCTTTAAAGTCCATGGAAGGAATCGGCAGCTTTATTTCTCACTTGTTAAAATCATCTGTGCATTCAAAAGGCATTATGGTAAAATTGGGAGCTTTGTTAATGAAGCCCGTATTCTCGGATTTGAAGTATAAGACAGATTCCAGAAACACCGGTGGCGGGTATATTTTAGGCGTAAATGCACCTTCAATAAAAGCACATGGGAACTCTGATTCCATTGCCATCATCAATGCCCTGAAAGTTGCTGAAAAAGGTATTGAAAGCATGATCGTTGAAAAAATACAACATTCTATGCAATAAAGGTGAGATTAAATTGAAAAATATACCACTGGCTTCTCCGGACATAGGAGAGGAAGAAAAAAAGGCAGTGATGGAAGTTTTAGATTCTTCCATACTCAGTATAGGACCCAAAGTAGAAGAATTTGAAACAATGATAGCCAATTATTCCCAGCGGAAATATGCAGTTGCTGTTAACAGCGGCACCAGTGCTCTTGATTTAGTCGTTCGATCATTGGGAATTGGTCCGGGAGATAAATACATCACCACATCCTTTTCCTTTATCACCACGGCAAATATCCTGTTGTATGTGGGAGCCACTCCTGTTTTCGCTGATATCGAAAAAGACACATTCAACATTGATCCCCAAAGTATTGAAGAGCTGGTGAGAACAGACCCGGATATCAAGGGCATCATTACCGTGGATGCGTTTGGACATCCTTGTGCTTGGGACGAGATTAGTGATATTGCCAACAAATACAATTTAAGCATTATAGAAGATTCTTGTGAAGCGCTGGGAAGTGAATACAAAGGCAAACGTTGCGGAAGTTACGGCGAAGCCGGTGCATTTGCCTTTTATCCCAATAAACAGATTACAACCGGTGAAGGGGGCATGATTGTAACCGATAACGAAGATATCTATATTAAAAGTCGGTCCATGAGAAATCAAGGCCGCGGAGAAGGGGGCAGTTGGCTGGATCACGTTCGCCTGGGTTTTAATTACCGGTTGAATGAAATCAGCTCTGTTCTCGGGATCGAGCAACTCAAAAAAATCGATCAGTTTATAGAAAAACGCCAGCGAGTGGCAAATACCTATCAAAGACTCCTCTCGAAAATTGACGGAGTAACAACCCCTGTTGTAAAAGACTGTGTGACACAGATGAGCTGGTTTGTCTACGTCATCACTTTAGACAAACAAATCCCACGGGACACTGTTTTAAAACGTTTAAGGGAAATGGGCATCGGATGCAGAAATTATTTTTCTCCCATTCACCTTCAGCCTTTTTACCAAAGCCAATTTGGATTCAAAAGAGGATTATTACCAATTACTGAAGATATTGGCGAAAGAAGCATCGCCCTTCCCTTTTATAACCTGTTAAAGGAAGATGATCAAGTTTATATTGCTGAAAGCTTAAAACAAATCATCGAATCCCTATGACAAAGAGAAGAAGAATAGGCTTAACCACTTTATCAGCTGTGCTCATGGCATTTTCCATGCCGGGTATGGTTGTCTCGATACCCGTTTGGTTTTCTTTTGCCATTCTTTTGATTTGTTTAGAGAGTTTAAGGTCTCGGCATGGGTTTTTGATCGGTTACATTTTCGGATATTTTTATTATTCCATCGCCTTTTGGTGGTTACTGCCGGCATTTATCAGGGAAATCCCCAAAACCTTTAACTCCTTCACCCCTTTAGTGGGCTTTTTAGTCTATATCATTGCCGGACTTTTTGTGGCGTTATATTACGGTTTTTTCGGCTTTATTTTTTCATGGTTTTCCAAAAAATTTAAACACCATCCCTTTTTGCTTGTATTTAGCACTCTATCCTTATTACTTTTTATAGAATATTTGAGAAGTTTACCCCCATTAAAATTCATCGGTTTCAGATTTACGGATGCGTTGTTTGATATGTCCGGAATTCTCCAACTGGCAAGCGTGGGGGGAACAGAACTATTATTGGTCTTGATTGGAATCGTTAATCTGTTGATATTTATGACATGGCGCTCCAAGGGAGTTTCAAAGCAATTTTGGATCACATCCGCCCTTATTGTTTTCTCGGTTTATGCATTGGATCAAGTCATCACTTCCTTTTTACCGCCACCTTACTCACAAAAGGCTCAAACTATTGAATTGGCAGGGGTTCAAACCATGATAACACCCTTGGATAAATACTACGCATCTGAAAATGAACTCATTGAAGATTTTCAAAAACTGGTTAAAGAAGTTGAAAATACCAACAAAGAAACGGATTTGTTCATCCTTCCGGAAACTTATTTTCTCTACGATGTCAACAATTATCCAAATACAGTGGATATGCTTGAACAAACTTCAAAAGAAAGCTCAATGTCTATCGTAGTCCCACATATCTATGAAAATGGCGATGGTTATTATAACGCCGTTCAATTGGTCTATCCAAACAAAGGATTGGGCGAAGAATTTTACGGGAAGATTGAATTAAACCCCTTCACAGAGTATTTGCCCTTTGAAAATTTACTCCAGGTCTTTTCTTTTTTGAAATTTCGGAATTATTTAAACAAGGGAGAAACCTATACAACATTTAAGATAGAAAACATGAACGCTGCCTTTCCAATCTGTTTCGAATCTTTTTTTCCAAATGTTTTCATCGATTTGAAGAAAAATGATGCTAACCTTTTTTGCGTCATTACAAACGATGGCTATTTCACACACAAAACCGCGCTTATTCAGCACTTTAAACAACTTCAAATCAGGGCCGTAGAAACTAACAGCTGGATATGTCATGTGTCAAACAACGGAATAACAGGCTTGGTTGATCCCTATGGAAGGGTTATTCAACATTCTCAACCATTCGTAAGAAACATTACTTATATGGATGTGCCAAAAGAGAAAAGAAATAACACCATATACATGTACATTTATCATTATTTGTATTTGTTTATTTTATTGCTTTTCGGGGTATTTTTAATAGTTTCTTTTGTGATAAAATAAGTCGACAATCTTTTTTCGGAGGTGTTTCAGTGGCTAAGAACAATAAAACGATTGATTTAAAGGGGATAGGACAGGGATCATTTTCTAAAACGATCGAATCATTCTTCCTGTATTTCACATTCATTTTTGTGGCCATGTTCGCGCATCCCAAAATAACTTACGAATTTTCTACTTCAAAATATCTCTTTTTGATTATCTTCTTTACCATTTCCATGACATTGTTTCTATTCAGAAAATTCAAAAAGAGGGAACAACAGTTGTACTTTTCATGGGCTCATTTTGGCTGGTTCCTCTTTGGGATCGCGGCAGTCGTATCTACATTCACAGTTTTAAGAGAAAATCCCCTTTATTTCCCCTTTTCATTTGAAATTGGAATCTACACGTTTCTAACATTCTTTATGGTCTTGTATTTTTCCAACTTTCTTGAAACGAAGAGAGATATTACCTATTTTTTACTCTTTGTAATGATTTCGGGAACGATGGTTTCCATCGAAGCGCTCATGAACTACTACACGGGCCAGTCATTCTTCTTGGGTTCTTACGGAAGCGGTGGGAAGATGTCCATCAAGGCCACCATTGGAAACCCCAATTTTGTTTCCGACTTTTTGGCCACTCTGCTGCCAATCACCATTTACTTTGTATTAAGTTATGATTTTGGTTGGACACCAAAGAAAGAAAAACCGGGATTTGAATTCTTTTGGCCTATCATAATCATAAAAATTCTTGGTATTATCAACTTTGCAGTCTTTTATTTCCTGGTACTTGTCATCGGAACTCGTTCCGTTATACTATCCCTTATGATCAGTGTTGTGGTTTTTGCACTTGCATGGATTTACTACAAACGGATGCGAAGAAAAAAAGAAATTGTTGATAATTACAAAAAGATTGAAGGGTATTCGATAAAAGTTGCTAATATGCTTAAAAAAATCAACTTTATCTTTATGATCGTCATCATTTTCATCGCATTGTTACTGCCAATTCTGTTATCCAACCCCAATAATCCATTAGCTCCTGGAACAGATGTGGCATCCAGAACTTCTTCTATATTCGATGAAAGGGGTTTTCAAACAACCGGCGGTAAAGTTAGGTTATTGGCTTGGCAAGCATCGATTTATCAGTTTAAGGATTATCCCTTAATCGGTAATGGAATTGGAACATATATGCATAAAGCAATCACTTACATGGGTGAAGCCACCCAAGATAACCCGGAATACATTGATGCCTGGTCGAACTTTAAAAGGACACATAATGATTATTTTCAGGTTCTAGGGGAAATGGGTCTTTTTGGCTTCCTTGCCATGGCTGTTACACTGGTCTTGCTCATTATCATGTTCTTTCTTATTCTTGGTGATCAAAAGAATCCTGATGACGCGATATTGTTAATCTTACTGGCTACAGGTTTTACAGTTACCTTAGGCCACAGTTTCACAGAATTCCCCCTTCATTTGTTACCCAATCAATTATGGGCTTTAGCTATGACCGGTCTGGGATTCGGAAGATATTTCAACAGAAAAAAGCGTTTGGCATTTAATTTGAACTTAAAAGGCTGGCGTATGCCTGCATTAATCGCTATAGTCATCGTTGTTGGCATCACTTCCGGATGGTTGAAGCTTAACAGCGTGAAAGCGGAAGCTCTGTTTAAAGAGGGGAATGGCTATTATTCCAGCTTTAGTCAAATTGAACGCCAAGAGAGTGAACTGAAAAATCAAAAAACACAAGTAAATCAAATGTTTGAACAACTTGAAAATCGTGAAGGACAGTACGCAATTTTAGAACCGGATATCTATATGCAACAAAAAATTGCGGAGATGGGAAATATCGCCAACCAATTCAGTGAGCAGGAACTGCAAGTTCGATTGATGAATGAACTGTCCAAGGACATACAAGAAGAAGAACAAAAACTAAATAACTATATCAAACAAATAAACGACAATTTGAATTACCTGACTTCCGAAAGAATGAACAGATATGACAAGGCTTTGTCTGACTTTTTAAGCAGTTTGGACAGTTTGGGGTGTTATGGGAAGAGCATGTTCTATATTTCACTGATGATGGTCAGACCTGAAAGAAAACAAATCCTTTACAATGAACTGAACAACAGTTCTGATAAAATGGAAACGATCACCAATCATTTCACATACCCGGATGACAGTATGCGACACATTCAGCAACAATACCTGGATTTCCCTTTGGAAGACGATGTACAAGTCTTGAAACAATTACTGAATGAGGGCTACACATCATCCGTCAATGAGTTGCTCAATCTTGTGAATATTTCACTCTGGTACGACATTCAAATGTATCAGGCCGGAATAGACTACTTTGAGACGTCATTCCTTTGTTTTAACGAAAAGAACTCCTATCGAATCATGGGGAAATTTAACTATAATCTGTCTGTTATGCTGAAAAATCTTTCCTCAAGATACGTTGAACTGATTAATCAAGATCCGTCATTAAAAGAAACTCTTATGCCTTTAGTAACGCTCCACAGAGCTCAATCCGATAAAGCTATAAATGACATGAAAAAATGGTACGACCAAGCAATTTTTATACTTCCGGGTAATTGGCAAGCATTCCCGGATTGGGAAAGCATTTATTCTGAATATATTGATTTGCTCCTTAAATCCGGAACTGTTACGGACGTTTACCCAAAAGTCAAAGAGATTGCACAAAAGAGAGTATGGGCTTCTGAACAGATGCACGATGTTCAAAGAACGGGCGTGCCCGATGATATCGCTTCGGTCTATTCTCAGATCGCTCAAGCTTTCCTTGAAAACAAGCTGTATCAGGAAACTATTTATGTTTTAGACGATGGGTTGAATATGCTCTCTACGGCATATGAATGGAGTATTGATGACATTGTCAATAACCCCTATCTGACCGATTCGGAAAAACAGAGATACCAAAATTTCATCTCAACCGTTGAAAGTTTGGTGGAAAAACGGGCTACCTTCCTGGATCAAGTCACCAGTGTTTACAGATACGCACAAGACCAAGGGGAGTTTGAGGAAAAGTGGCTGGATGATTGGAAATACAATCAGTTCACCGGAGAAACCTGGGAAGAAGCTAATTACGAAGACATCCAAAAAAAGGTCGAAGAAGCGAAGGCCAACCGGCCAATTATTATTGAATAAGCAATAACTGAAAAAAAGAGGAGAATACAAACATGAAAAGACTTACAAATTTTGTTCTATTTGTCATATTTATCCTAATGATTCCTATGACACTTTTCTCACAACAAGAAATAGATATTTTGAATCTTGATCCGGATTATACCGTTGCTACCGTTGAAAACCAGGAAATTAAAGCCAGATTGTTAGACACCGAATCAAATCTTCCCTTCACACTGTTAAAAATTAAAGAAACCAACGAAGGCTTTTACGAAACCCTGTTGTCAACTGAAGCGGGCTATGACTTTTTACTTGAATATAAAAAGAGGGTCCTTTCCACGCTCATTGATGCTTATCTCATCATTCAGATAGCCAAAGATAAAGGGGTTCAAATTCTTGAAGGAGATGTTCAGGGATACATTGATACATTTCTAAATGAATTGTTATCATCCAACAATTTAAGTATGGAAGAATTTGAACAATATATCATGACTCAAGGGTACGACTCTCTGGCAGATTATAAAAGTCATTTGGAATTGCAAAGAAAACTGGCATTGGCAAACTACGGGTTGATTGACATCCTTTTCCCGGATGTCACTGTCTCCGAAAGTGAAATATCAAACTATCTGGCAAATAATCCGGTCAACACTAAGGAAAGTAACTCCGTTCATATCTATCATATTTTGCTGGACAGTAATTCGGATTTAAACAGTGTTTTTAACACGATCAACGAATTGGGTTTTGAAGCAGCCGTACTGGAATACTCTAAAGATGATTTAACAAAATTCAACAACGGAGATTTGGGTTGGATTGAAAGAGGCGTCTTCCCGGAGTTTGACGTGGCCTTTGAGAAAAACCCCGGTGACGTTGTCGGTCCCTTGAAAACGGAGCTGGGATATCATATCATCAAAGTCGTTGAGTTCTCAGGCGGCGAACAGGGCCAGGCACAACTCAGAAATGACATTCGGGAATTGCTGAAACGGGAAAAACAATTAACGCTATGGGAAAATTGGCTGAGAACTGATTTTGAAGAAGAAAGCAATCAATACAGTATCAAGATATTTTTTTAATTAGGGGAGGATGGTCGATATGAAAGCATGTCCATTTGGAACACACAGAGTGATTGAGCCGGAAGGAGTTTTACCACAACCGGCATGGAAGATCAACAATTCCATGAATACAACGTACGACAATGAAATCATGATTGATGTCACGCATTTAAACATCGATTCCGCTTCGTTCAGGCAAATCAAAGAAGAAGTGGGAGCGGATGAGGAAAAAGTGGCAGCTAAGATTGTGGAGATTGTCTCGGAAAGAGGCAAAATGCATAATCCCGTGACCGGATCGGGGGGAATGCTGGTGGGAACCGTGGCTGAGATCTCCAAAAAAATGTCTCAAAAACATCAGGTAAAAGTTGGAGATCATGTAGCAACATTAGTATCCTTGTCATTGACGCCTTTAAAAATTGAAAGAATCAGAAAAGTACATTTGGATCGAGAGCAAGTAGAAGTAGAGGGCAAAGCCATCGTCTTTGAAAGCGGAGTTGTGGTGAAGCTTCCCAATGACATGTCCAGATCGCTTGCTTTATCAGTACTTGATGTGGCAGGAGCCCCTATTCAAACCGCAAGACTGGTCAGACCGGGAGATACCGTCATGATTCTCGGTGCAGCGGGAAAATCAGGTGTATTGTGTTCATACGTTGCAAAAAAGATGACCGGTAACGTGGGAAAGGTTATCGGCTTGATTCATCACAATGACAGAAGGGAAGAACTGGAAGAACTTGGATTTTGTGATACCATCCTTCAAACAGACGCCACGGACACCGTGGGTGTCTACAGAATGGTTCATGATGCCACAGATGGTGAACTGTGTGATGTCACCATCAACGTGGTTAACACAGCCAATACCGAAATGTCTTGCGTCCTTTCCACCAAAGAACACGGCAACGTCTATTTCTTCTCCATGGCCTCCAGCTTCACAAAAGCCGCTCTAGGGGCAGAAGGCGTTGGAAAAGATGTGAACATGATCATCGGAAACGGTTATGCCACAAATCACGCAGCCTATGCCCTGGATATTGCGAGGGAAAATAAAAAGCTCCTTGAACTGTTTAATAAAAGATACGGATAGGAGAGAAAGGAGAGGGTTAAATGAACCTGAAAGTAAAAATTGGAGATAAAATTGAACTTGAAAATCCCCTTATGCCTGCTTCCGGGCCACTGGTAGGTGATTCGGAGAAAATCCTTGCCCTTGCTTCTCAAGGTTTAGGCGCACTGGTCACAAAAACCATCTCCTCCAAAGCGGCACCGGTTCCTCATCCGTGTATCGTTGGCGGTAAGGATTACATCATAAACGCCGAACTATGGTCGGAATTTCCACCTGAAAAATGGGAAGCGGAATTCCTTCCGGAAATTGAAAAGGCTGATTTAAACAGACCCCTTATCATCAGCTTGGGCTATCAGCGGGACGAGATCGTTGCTTTAATAAAACGTGTGGAACAATTCGCCACCGCTTTTGAACTGTCCACTCATTACGTGGGAACCGATCTGAAACCCATTGCCCAAACGGTAAAAGCCGCAAGCGAGGCAACGGACAAGCCTGTATTCATTAAACTCAGCCCCCACATCAACGATCCGGCAGAATTCGCACAAATGGTGAAGGATAATGGAGGGTACGGTATAGTAGCCATTAACTCGGTGGGACCAACATATCCGGTCGATCTCACAAGGGGAAAATCTCCTCTGGGCAGTAAGGATGGATACGGTTGGATTTCAGGTCCGGTGATTAAACCCATTTCCCTTTCAAGAATAAGGATGATTACCCAATCCGTAGATATCCCCGTCATTGGTGTTGGAGGAATCAAAAGTGCTGAAGATGTATTAGAATTTATTGCGGCAGGGGCCAGTGCCGTTCAAATGCTCTCAGCCGCCATGCTTTACGGTAAAGACCTGTATTCCAGAATTCTCAACGACCTTCCCAAGGTCATGGAAAAACATGGCTATCATGATCTGGCTGCTGTCAAAGGTTTGTTGAAAAACACAAGCAGCGAAATCAATTTTGAAACCGGGTATCCGGTTATCGATCACGATACCTGTACGCTTTGTAAAATATGTGTTCGAAATTGTCCCTATTACGCTTTGTCAATAGAAGACAAACGGGTTGTTTTGGATGAATCAAAATGCTTCAAATGCGGACTCTGTGAAAGCAGATGCTCTGTAAATGCCATTGAAGGTGTCTTATGAAACAAAAGCAATATCACTTGAAATGTGTTAATTGTTCAACGGAATACAGTCCCGATGAAGTTCTCTACACGTGTCCCAAATGTGGAAATCGAAAAGGAACACTTGAAGTTGTATATGATTTCACATCCCAAACAAACTGGGTGAATGAAAAAAAGACAGGCATTGCCAAATTCTCATCGATTCTTCCAATCCAAGAGGATCTACTCCCAACAACGGTAACCGTTGGAGATACACCCCTTTATTCATCCGCAAGATTAGCTCAAGAACACCAGGTGAAAGAAGTATTCATCAAAGATGACGGTAAAAACCCAACAGCCTCTTTTAAAGATCGGGCCAGTATAATCGCAGTAGCCAAAGCTCGGGAATTAGGATATTCAGACATTTATGCTGCATCCACTGGAAATGCTGCCAGTTCATTATCCGGAATTTGTGCCGGGACGGGAATCCAAGCGCATATTTTTGTACCCGAAACAGCACCGGAAGCAAAGATCGCTCAAATGTTGATTTACGGTGCTCAGGTTTTTGCCGTGAAGGGAACTTACGATCAGGCTTTCGACCTTTCACTAAAAACCGGAGAAAAAAACGGCTGGTATTGCAGAAACTCAGCCATTAATCCCTACCTTTTGGAAGGGAAAAAGACCTGTTCTCTGGAAATCGCCTATCAAACAAACCTCAATCTACCGGACTGGATCTTTGTAAGTGTAGGAGACGGTACCGTTTACAGTAGTTTTTTAAAGGGATTCAGCGATTTAAAACACCTGGGTCTCATTGATAAAATACCACGTGTTATCGGCGTTCAAGCCACCGGTTGTGATCCCATCCTGCAAACATTTAAGCGGGGGAAACCGTTTGTAATAGAAGACATGGAAAAAACAGAAACGGATGCAGACTCTATTGCCGTGGGAAAACCCCGTGACTATTTAAAGGCTTGTCAATACGCAGAGCAAATGAATGGCGACTTCGTCAGCGTTACAGATCAGGAAATTGGAGAAGCGATTATGGAATTGGCAAGAAAAACCGGAGTCTTCTCAGAGCCGGCTGCTGCCGCATCTTTTGCCGGTTTTAAGAAAATGTCAAAATCCAAGGTATTTAACCCTCAAGACAAAATCGCTTTAATCATCACCGGAAACGGACTAAAAGATATAAAGACCCCCAAAAAATATCTAAAGGAAAAAGTTGCGTTTATCAGCCCCTACATCAATTCATAGCTTGTAGACGTAACAGGAGCCTTGAGGCTGTCCAAGACTCTCTCAAGCAAAACTCCTTCTCTGTGGGGGATTTCAAAGCCGAATGTGGCACGAATGGCCAATGAAACAAAATGCTGAGCTCTGTCCAAAGCGATGGGAAGACTATCTCCCTGCATCAGGCTTCCAACCAAAACACTGGTGAACATATCCCCTGTTCCGGGGTAAAAAGCGGGGATGTAATCACAGGTCACCTTCCAGTAGCGATTATCTTTTGAGTTATAAGCCACCGTTGATGTACTTTTATCTTTAAATTCATTGGGAACACTTGTTATAACTGTAAATATAGGTCCCATTGTTGCCAGTTCTTTTAGCCATTCTTTGATCTCTTCATCCGTAATGGTTGTTGGAATTTCTCTATCCAACAAAAAAGAGGCTTCCGTAATATTAGGTGTAATCACATCTGCCTCTGAAATCAAATGCTTCATACCTTTAACCATCCCATCGGTAACTGTTTGATACAATTTCCCATCATCACCCATCACCGGATCAATTACTTTTAGTTGATCTTCACGTTTAAAATCTTTGAAAAATTCTCTAACTATATCGATTTGTTCTTCGGAACCCAAAAAGCCGGAATAAATCGCATCAAATTTCAAATCAAGAGATTTCCAGTGATTGATGTACCCTTGGAGTTGTGGGGTTAAATCAATAAATTGAAAGTCTTTAAAGCCTCCAGTATGGGTTGAAAGCACCGCAGTCGGCACTGGACAGACTTGGAAGCCCATATTGGAGAGTATTGGAATAATAACCGTCAGCGATGCCCTACCGAAACCGGAAATATCATGTATCGCCGCTATTCTGGGAACGATATTTTTCATAACTCCTCCCTTTTTGGTTCATTCCAAATAGTTCTTTTGTTTGATTGGATTATATCACTTTTTTTTGCCTTAAATCTGTTAGAATAGATGTATGAAAAGAATGACATTTACGGATTTCTATGGACTGGATATCGTCAGTTCAAGTCGAGAAGAGATTGATGGTTTTATAAAAGATTGCCTTGAGAGAGATGAGAAGATAAAGATCACCACCATGAATGCGCAGATTGCCTATTTTTATCTGAAAGATCATTCTGCTGCAAAGGCCATTTCAGATTCGTTTGTTATACCGGATGGAACCGGACTTTCATGGGCATTAAAAAGGCTGAATGGAGTCAATATAGACCGTTATCCGGGCGTTGAAATCATGTATTCCCTGTGTGAAATTTGTTCGGAGTTGGGTAAGAAGGCATACATTCTTGGAGGGTTGGAAGGGGTTGCACAAATGGCTGCCGTCAATCTTCATCAAGAAACGGGTGTCGAGATCAATGGTTATCGTAACGGTTATTTTGACATCGATAAAGAGAGTCAGGCCATCTGCCAACGGATAAAAGAGAGTCAGGCTGATATTCTGTTTGTAGGATTGGGAGCCCCAAGACAAGAGGAATGGATATACCGTTTTTTTGAACAAACCGGTTGTACCCTGGCCGTTGGGGTTGGGGGATCCCTTGACATTTATGCCAATACGGCCAAACGTGCTCCAGGTTGGGTTCAAAAAGCCAATCTTGAATGGTTGTATCGGATCTTACAACACCCAATCAAAAAATTCAAAGTGATCTTTCAAATTATGTCTTTCGTCAAGCAAGTGCTAAAGGGGAAAAAAGTTTGAAAAG
>JASUTC010000035.1 GCA_030445775.1 Thermotogaceae bacterium
GAGAAAAATAGTTCTTTCGATCAAAGGAGATTGACCGGCTTACTTCACAATGAAAGGCAAGAGAAGCCTTTAAAGATAACTCGACCATCTTTTTATTCAGGGAAGGCAATGTGCCCGGCTGTCCTGTGCAGACCGGACAGCAGTTCGTATTTGGAGAAGATTGAGAACGATTGGCGCAGCGGCAAAAGGCCTTTGAAGCCGTTTGAAGTTGGGCGTGTATTTCCAACCCAATAATCGTTTTAAACATCTTCAATCCCCTCTATATGAGGCGCGGGATACGAACCGTCTTCATGGAAACCGGCTGTTTTTTCGTAAGCCCTGGCCAATCTGAGCAACTTGTCATCTTCAAATTTACTGGCCATGAATTGAAGTCCAACGGGCGTTGTTCCTACAAAACCCATCGGAACAGATATAGCCGGTAATCCTGCCAAATTCGCCAGGACAGTGTTTGAGTCGTATTGGTTCATCGTTTTGATGTCCGTTTTGTCTCCAATTTTCCCGGGGGTTTTTTTAGATACAGGACTGATAATGGCATCATAGGATTTGAAAATTGCTTCAAACTGTTGTGTGAGAGTCCCTCGTAAAAGGAGCGCATGCCTGTAATAATCTTCATACCGTTGATGAGACAGGTTAAATGTCCCTAACAAAATGCGTCTTTTAACTTCAGGGCCAAAACCCACTTCCCTGGTCTTTTGAATGGGGTTTGTTTTCACGGTTGGCTTGACCTTTAACCCATATAAAATACCATCGTATCGGGCAAGGTTGGATGATGCCTCTGCGCTGGAGATGATGGTGTAAACAGGATAGGCATCCCGGTATTGTTTTAGATTGATGTAGTCTGTTTGAATTCCCATCCATTGCAGTTGTAAAACCGCTTCTTCGAAAAGTTTTAAAATAAGCGGGTCACAGTCATCGTCTATGGTTTCACGGATACAAGCGACTCGAAAGCTATTGACGGGTTCTTCAATGTTCTTCAAATAATCCTTCTGTGTATTTCTTTTCGTTACATCGTATCGGCACTTTCTTGAAATCACGTTCGTAATCAAAGCGGCATCCCTGACAGAACGGGTAATGGGGCCAATCTGATCCATAGATGAAGCAAAGGCAACTAATCCGTATCTGGAAATGAGAGAGTAAGAAGGTTTATACCCCACGACACCACAATAAGAGGCGGGCAGACGTATGGATCCACCTGTATCCGAGCCTAAGGCAAAGGGAACCATTCCGGTTGCCACCGCCACCGCTGACCCCCCGCTGCTTCCTCCCGGAATTCTCTCCAAATCCCATGGGTTTTTTGTGGGGAAGAAGGCGGAGTGTTCGGTTGTAGAGCCCATGGAGAATTCGTCCATGTTGGTTTTGCCTATGAGAAGGGCACCTTCGTTTTTAAGGTGTTCAACCACAGTGGCATCGTAAGTGGAACGATAATTCCATAATATCTTGCTGGCAGCTGTTGTTTGTCCGCCTAACGCCATGATGTTGTCCTTCAGGGCGAAAGGGATACCGGTGAGAAAGCCCTCAGAACGAAGATGCTCTTTTTGTGTGGTTAAATGGATAAAGGCTTTGACTTTTTCGTCTATTATATAGAGCCTTTTTAAATAATAACGTTGAAGCTCATTCGGTTTAATTTTTTTTGTTTTGATGAGTTCTATAAGATCTTCCACTGAGTTCATCCAAATATCCAAAAGCATACTCCTTCATCAAGAATGACAATGAATTATATCACGCTAAATCATGTATAATGGTACAAACAACTATAAAGAGGAGTGATGAACGTGAAAAAAACAACTTTGGTAATTATGATTGTCTTGATGGCATTTGTAACTTCTTTTGCCGCAACCAACACAGACAGCGAGACTTATGACTTTTCTTACACGGTAAACGATGCACAGAAAGTGGAAAAAACATACGAAAGTTCAGATGTTGTAATTGTAGATTTAGTGCCGGGAGATCAACTCGTATTGAATATTCCCGCAAACGCTACCACGGGTTATCAGTGGGTCCTAAAAGATGATTTTGAAGCAAAGTTCATTCAACTGGTTTCGACAGAATACAAAGCCCCTGATTCCGAGCTCATGGGAGCCGGCGGGACATCAGTTTGGACATTTAAAGCCCAGGAAGAGGGCGTTACAACCTTGGGTTTCGAGTACATTCGTCCCTGGGAAACGGAAGTTGAACCTGAAATTGTTTTGTTGGTTCAGGTGCATGTGAAAGCGGAACAGGAATAATAGACGCTATTTAAACGCAAGATCTGATCAATATGAAACTACTTTGGCATGCTGGGGATATCATGCCAAAGCGTTTGTTGTGATATAATATTTTTATAAAAGTCTGTAGGGGTGATGGTTTTGAAAAAAGATATAGAAAGAAGAATATCTGAGCTGCTTAAGAAGATGAAAGCAGAAAATATTGATGTGGTATTGTCTACCACTTTTGAAAATTCCTCGTTGAATCCAAGGTATTTGAGTAATTTTTCGGGTTCTTTTGCTTATGTGGTGATAGCACCTGACAAGCAATGCATTTGCTCAGACTCCAGATATTGGGAGCAAATCAAAGATCAATCACCGTTGGAATTGGTAAAATACGATCGTTCAAATGCTTCTCATATACTTAAAGATTTGTTAGGCAGCTATAAACGTATCGGTTATGAGGCAAAAACCACAACGGTTAGTGGCTTTAACGAGCTCAAAGAAAAAGTTGGCGCTGATGATCACGAATTTGTCGAATGTGATGAAATGATCAATCAGCTGAGAATGAGAAAATCTGCCGAAGAAATTGAATCGATTAAAAAGGCGGAAGAAATTGCCTTAGGTTCATTTACTGAATTGTTAAACGAAATCAAACCGGGCAGAACGGAAAAGGAGATGGCAGCCTTTTTGGAATACACCATGGTGAAAAAAGGTGCGGATAAACCCGCATTCGATACCATATTCGGTTCCGGTCCCAACGGAGCTCTTCCTCACATGTTCCCCACCATGAAAAAGGTTGAGGAAGGGGAGTTTATCGTTATTGACTTTGGTGCAAAATATCAAGGATATTGTTCCGATATAACAAGAACGGTGGCGGTGGGAGAACCCACCGATGAGATGAAAACAGTCTATGAAGTCGTCAAAAGGGCTCAAATCGAATCAGAAAAGATTGCCTCTTCTTCACTGTCAGGAAAAGAGATTGACAAAGTGGCGCGAGATATCATCACTGCAGCCGGTTATGGAGATTACTTCGGGCATGGCCTGGGACACGGCCTGGGATTGTTTGTTCATGAACAGCCGGGAGTGTCTGCAATGAACGAAGAAAAATTACCTCAAGGGGCAGTGGTTACCATCGAGCCGGGTATATATCTTCCCGGAAAATTTGGTGTGAGAATAGAAGATGATATTTACATCACCGGTGAAACGAATGAAGTCTTAACGCATTTTAATAAAGATTTGATTGTTTTAAAATAACTTTGTTCCATTAACGTCATTATTCTATGTTAAGGATTATGGAGGTGCTTTTTTTTGATTGATGTTGGCGGATTGAAAAAGGGAATGATCATTGAAATGGACGGTGAATTGTACAGGGTTATCAGTATGAACAAACATTTCACCGGCAGAGGAAGCGGAATTATACGCACAAAGCTTAAGAATATCTTGACGGGTTATTCAAAGGATCATTCCTTTAGCAGTGGTGAAAAGGTTGATGAAGCCACATTGGAGTACAGAGAAGCGGAGTATTTGTATAAAGACGGCGAGCATTACTATTTTATGGATACAAACAACTTTGAGCAATTTCCTTTGGATGATGAACTGGTAGGAGATGCGATTGACTTTCTCATTGACAATATGAAAGTAAATCTCATGTTTTACGAGGGTAAACCCATTGGTATAAACTTGCCTACATTTGTTGTCCTTGAGGTTGCGGAAACGGAGCCAAATTTCAAGGGGGATACAGTTTCCGGAAGTGGAAAACCTGCCATTATGGAAACGGGTTTACGTGTAACCGTTCCCATGTTCATTAAAGCAGGTGAAAAATTAAAGGTAGATACAAGAACGGGAGAATATATCGAAAGGGCATAAAAGATGCACTATCTAAAACAGGAGGTGAAGGATATTGGATCAGGAAAAAGACAGGGATTTACAGGCCATGAAGGATAATCAGGGAGAAACGCAATACGGTGTTGTGGAAATTTCCGATTCGGTCATTTACGATCTCGTGAATGTTGCCCTTGGCAAAATTGATGAAATCGTCTACGATTCAAAAAATACGAAAAAGTCCATCTCCATCGAGAGAAAAAACGGGGAAAACGTTGTGGCAGTCACCGTTAATATCAAAGTGTATCTGACGAAGAGCGTCAGAGAAATTGCCGAAACTGTCCAACAAACAATAAAAGAAGAGGTCGAAGGAATGACGGGTTTGATCGATGTATCAAACGTTTCAGTCAATATATTGGATGTTGAAATTCCAAAGCGAACGGATGAACCGGAAGTTCCGGATGACGAAATAAAAGCCGATGACAACGGAGATGAGGTTCAATGAAATGGGCTACTAAACGAGCTATAGATCTTGCCGGATGGCCTGTTTTGGCCTTTTCAGCCGGGCTCTGGTTGGGTTCATTCAATTACAGTGGTGGAAACGTCTTTGTTGCCAACACATTCTTGGGATACTTGATTAGGATTGTTATCAGTGCTGTAGGAGTTTACATGATTTTTTGGAGTTACAGAAGCCGGGATGTTTTTTTCCAGGCATCACAAGGCGGAAATCTCAATGTTTCCGTATCTCCTGAAGTGTTCAGAACTCTTATCAGCAGAGTATTGGATAATTTTGATACCGTTGATTTAAAGGCAATCAATATGCGGCCTTCAAAACTTGAAGGTGTGAACGAGTTGTTAATAGAAATCTCAACCACTGACCCCTTTTCCCTTTCCGAGGTGCTGAAGGAATTATACGATAAAGTCTCTCTGACCATAAAAGACAGTCTTGGGGATCAAATGGGAATCAACATCAACATAAAAGTCAGGAGTTTTGAGGTGAACAGTCACGATGCATGAATCACCCGATAATACCAAGTCCAGATCCAGAAGAAGCATTATGCGTGAAGTGATCTTCAAGGTGCTCTTCAGTTTTGATACGAACCGAAAGGAAGACACAAAGATAGTATCCATGATGATCACCGAGTTGTTTTCAGAAGAAGACATTTATAACAAACCACTTGTCCATGAGGCTGAAGAATACGTGTTCGATGAAGTCAAAAAGCAGGATGAGATTGATGAGATCATTCAACGATATCTTTTCAACTGGGATTGGAAACGCGTATCTGCTGTGGACAGGAACATATTGAGGCTTGGTGTTTACGAGTTGATGTACAAAAAGGATATACCCATAGAAGTAACACTGAACGAAGCCATTGAGATTGCCAAAAAATACGGAACGGACAAAAGTTCTAAGTTTGTCAATGGAATACTGGATTCGGTTTCCAAAGAAATGGTGCCGAAAGAAAAACAATTATTATAAAAAACAGACTGTAAAAGAAAGACATCTGACAGCAGATGTCTTTTTTTGTTAATCGAGGTGAAAAAATGAGAAGTGATATTGAAATAGCACAATCCGTAAAGATGAAAAATATTATGGAGATTGCCGCTCAGTTGGGGATCGAGAAAGAAGTCATTCCTTACGGTCACTATGTGGGGAAAATCCCCTATGAATTAACAAAAAAGATAGACAGAAAACCCGGTAAACTCATTCTGGTAACCGCCATCACTCCCACGCCTGCCGGTGAAGGAAAGACAACAACCAGTATCGGCTTGACACAGGCGTTGAACAAAATCGGGAAAAAATCCATTGTAACGCTTCGTGAACCTTCTCTGGGACCTGTTTTTGGTGTAAAAGGGGGCGCTGCAGGGGGAGGCTATTCTCAAGTCGTCCCCATGGAGGATATCAACTTACATTTCACCGGTGATATTCACGCCGTAACCACCGCTCATAATTTACTTTCAGCCATGATTGATGCCCATATCAAAGCGGGTAATGATTTGAAATTACGCCCGGCTTCCATCTATTGGCCCAGGGTCATGGATATGAACGACCGGGCCTTGCGAAATATCGTTGTAGGCCTTGGCGGATTGTCAAACGGGCAACCTCGGGAAGATCGATTTATGATCAGCGTAGCCTCAGAGATTATGGCAATTTTATGCTTAAGCAACGGCTTACAGGATTTGAAAGAACGATTTGGCAGAATTATTGTGGGAAGAAGTGAAGACAGAAAATTCATCACAGCGGAAGATTTGAAGGCGAACGGGGCAATGGCCGCCTTAATGAAAAACGCCATCAATCCCAATCTGGTTCAAACGCTGGAACATACCCCTGCACTAATTCACGGTGGACCTTTTGCCAATATTGCTCATGGAACCAATTCCATCATCGCAACAAAAATGGCCATGAAACTCACGGATTACACCATCACCGAAGCGGGATTTGCCGCTGATCTGGGAGCGGAGAAGTTCCTGAATGTTGTCAGTCGTCTGGGCGAATTCTGGCCGGATGCTACAGTACTTGTAGCAACCGTACGGGCTCTGAAAATGCACGGTGGTGTTTCAAAGAAAGATTTGGCCCAGGAAAACCTCAACGCCTTGAAAGAGGGGCTTGCAAATCTCAAAGTACATTTGGAGAATCTGCATAAATTTGGTGTACCTGTTGTTGTTGCGCTTAACCGCTTCCCAACGGATACGGAAAAGGAATTGGAAATAGTCAGGGAATACGTTGCAAAGCTTGATGCCCGTGTGGCAATCAGCGAAGTATGGGAAAAAGGTGGAGAAGGTGGCATAGAATTGGCTGAAAGTGTTGTGGAAGCCGCAGAAAAGCCAGCTCATCCAACAACCCTTTATGAATTATCCGATCCCGTAAAACAGAAAATTGAGACAATCGCAAAGGAAATCTATCGTGCAGGTTCCGTTGAATTTACATCAGATGCACAGAAGCACATCAAGTTGTACGGCAAGCAATACAAAGATCTGCCGGTAATAGTGGCAAAGACACAAGCATCTATTTCAGATGATCCCTCCAAAAAGGGAGCCCCAAGCGGGTACACATTGACGATTCGGGATGTATCGGTATCCGCGGGAGCAGGATTCATTGTGGCTTATGCCGGAGATATTATGACCATGCCCGGGTTGCCAAAACATCCATCTGCAATGGATATCGATATCAACGATGAAGGAGAAATCACCGGACTGTTTTAAAGTAATGAAAAGGAGGGCATAGCGCCCTCTTTTTTGTTTACAGTGTATTTACAAGATCGGATATGATATAATTGTTTCGACTTTTTACGAGGTGTAATTATGATCGATTTTAGATTTAATGGACAAGAATTGATATTGTGGATAGGTAAGGACACGCCTAAGGAGATCCTGCTTCACGATGTGGATAACAGATTGAAAAACATGAGTACTTTTTTTAGTGATGAAGAAGGACTCTCGCTTCTTTTTGAAGGGGGAATGGACCAGTCTTCCCTGATATTACCCGTTTTAGATTTGCTTGAAAGAAAAAACATCAAGGTCCGAACGATTCATTTTACAAAACCGGAAAGACAATTAAACAGGCAAATTTCAGCCGAATTAAAAAAAACGGGCGACAGCGAACCTGAAAGTGAAGAACAGGCAGTGATCGAAAGAAAGTTGAAACTGTTCCAAACGACAGTCCGATCGGGACAGGTTTTTGAATATGACGGCGATGCCTTAATCATAGGCAGTATCAATAAAGGTGCTCAAGTGACCGTAACGGGGAATTTAATCGTTATTGGTGAAATCAAAGGAAACGTTCGAGTGGGACTTTATGATCCCGAAGAAGCTTTCATATTAGCCACATCCATGCATCCCAACATCATGCAGATCGGGAATACCTTTTCAACATCCATCAGCAGTGATGAGCTTGCTTTATGTAAAATGAAAAACGGACGACTCACGTTGGAACCAATAACTGAAAATTATTCTTACAATAATTGATAAAAGGGGTAGATGGTGTGAACAAAAAGATAAAAGATATGCTTTTCGAGTTTTCACAGGCCTATGGACCTCCCGGACGCGAGGAGGGTATAAGAACTGCCATAAAAAAAAGACTTGAGGGATTGTGTGATGAAATCAGCGTTGACAAATCGGGAAATCTCATTGCAGTCAAACACGCCACTGAAAAAACTGAAGGCCGATTTATGGTGTCCACCCATATGGATGAGGTATGCCTGTTATGCTCCAGGGTATTGGATACCGGCTATCTTCGTGTGGAACCAGTTGGCTTTGATCCAAAACTCCTTCCTTCACAAAAGGTAACAGTACATACGAAGAGCGGAGAGCAGTTAAGAGGGGTTGTGGGAATGTTGGCCCCGCATCTGCAAACCCAAGAAACAAAATCAAAGATATCCGATTACGATGATTTATTTGTAGATGTATCCATGCATGATCCAAAGAAATTTTCTGTGGGTGATTTCATCACATTTGATTCAGAATCTTTTGAATCAACACCCTATGTATTTGCCAAGACGATTGATAACAGGGGAAGTTGCATTGCTTCTATTGTTGCCTTGGAGTATTTGAAAAAAATGAGACACACCTTTGATTTTTATGCAGTCTTTTCATCTCGCGAAGAGATTGGAGCCTTTGGTGCCCGTACTGCAACCAGTCTTATCCAACCGGATGTTTCCATTGCCTTGGACGTGACTCACGGGGATGTGGATATGCCCGGGCATATCAAATTGGAAACCGGGAAAGGGCCGGTGATTGCAAAAGGACCTGTATTAACAAAAATAGTTTCAAAGGGCTTAATTGACTGTGCACAAGATAACGGTATTGCTTTCCAATACGAATTACTCCCCTCCAGAACCGGAACGGATGCAGATCAAATTCAGCTTGAAGGCTTCCCCGTGGGATTGATTTCGATCCCCCTTGCTTATATGCACACGACTTTTGAAAAGATAAACGTTGGTGATATAAAAGAAACCGGACGTTTATTAGCCCTATTCGGTTCTGAATTAAAACGCTCTTTTGTAAAAATTCAATCCGATGAAGAGGGGGAAAAGGAATGTATTTAAAAGACTTATCCCAAATATACGGTGCATCAGGGAATGAAGAAAGTGTAAAAAAATACATCAAAGACGTGGTAAAAAAAACGGGGAAAATCGATTACATTAAAGAAGATCATTTGGGAAATCTCATGTGTTTCAAAAAAGGCAAGATTCAAAAGAAAACATTAGTGGTCATGGCCCACATGGATGAAGTGGGGTTGATGATTACTAAAATTGAAGAAGATGGCAGGCTAAACGTATCCCCCGTTGGTGGAGTAGACCCCAGAGTCCTCATCGGCAAAAGGGTTGTGGTTGGTGAAAAGAACATCGATGGTGTGATTCCCTACAAAGCCATTCATCTGCAAAAGAAGGATTACAAAAAGATACCCGATTGGGATGATATTAAAGTAGACATCGGTGCCAAGGATAAAAAAGATGCTGAATCAAAAGTGAACCTTGGTGATTTTTGCCATTTTCGAACGTTTTTTGAAGAGTATGAAAATAGATACGTGGGAAAGGCTTTCGACGACAGGGCGGGTTGCTCCATCATGTTGGAGACTTTGGAAGCTATGGATGATCTGCCGGTCTACAATATTGTCTTTGCCTTTGTTGTTCAAGAAGAAAACGGATTACGGGGAAGTGGGGCTGTATTAAAGCATTTTCACCCGGATGCCGCGTTGATCATAGAAGGAACAACAGCCGGAGATAACCCTGAATTAAAACGGGAAAGGTGGTCGACACATTTAGATAATGGTCCGGCTATCAGCTATCTTCAATCCATGCACGTGATTGACAGAAGGTTGTTCAACGCCATTGTTGAAACTGCAGAGTCCATAAAAATTCCCTATCAAATAAAGGGGAGAACGGTAGGAGGGACAGATGCAGGACGTTTGGCGCGATCATTTTATGGGGTTCCGGGAGCAGTTGTCAGTGTTCCTGCAAGGTACATTCACTCCCCTGTTAGTGTGATGTCCAAAGAAGATTACAATCACACTGGAAAGTTAGTGAAGGAATTGGTGTTGACGGGAAATTACTTAAAGGTGTTGGAGGTTTAAATATGAAAGAACTGATTAAAAAGCTGGTCAGCGTTTCTTCCCCCAGCGGTCATGAAAAAAGAGTCCATCAGGCAATTCTTGATGAGCTGGAAGGACATATAGACGGATATAAATACGATCCCATCGGCAATCTGATTGTATGGAAAAACGGAACATCCAATCAACCAAAAAAATACCTGTTGGATGGACATGCCGATGAAATCGGAGTGGTGATTACCAACATTGACGATAAGGGTTTCTTAAGAATTGATCCGGTTGGCGGCGTGAATCCGTTGATGCTCTTGGGGACCATCGTACAGTTTGAATCAAAAACAACGAAAGAAATCATTAGGGGGATTTGTTCATTTGAGTCCGAAACCTTTGAGGATGTGAAAAAAAATTTTCAGAATCCCAATTACGATGTAATGTTTGTAGATATTGGTGCCAATTCCAGAGCAGAGGCCTTAAAGCATATTAACATCGGACAATTCGGGACCTATGAATCCCAAATGATAGATCAAAACGGCAAACTCATTTCAAAGGCCATGGATGACCGAATTGCCTGTGCCATCATCGTTCAGGTTTTGAAGGAACTTGAAGGATGTCCAAATGACGTATACGGCGTCTTTTCCGTTCAAGAAGAAGTGGGAATTGTGGGAGCCAGTGTAGCAGGTTACGATATCATGCCGGATATGGCCATTGCCATAGATGTAACCGCCAATTCAGATACCCCGAAAGGATTTAAGAGAATGGATCTCAATCTGGGCAAAGGTCCTGCCATTAAGATTAAAGACAAGGCCTCCATATCCGACAGAGTGGTTGTTGACAAATTAACTCAATGTGCTCAAACAAATGACATCCCTTATCAATACGAGGTGTTGCTTTTTGGGGGAACGAACGCCCATGGGTATCAACTGACGAGATCGGGAATACCATCAGGAACATTATCAATCGTGACCCGATACGTTCACAGTCCGCATGAAATGGTTGATATGGCAGATGTACTCCATGCGGTCAAACTCCTGAAAAAGGCGGTTGAAGAGTAGTTTTCATATGAAACGTTTCTTTTCATTCCATGTAACTCAGGAGAACGAGTCCAACATCTTTATACACAGAAATGAGTCTCCCGGAGAATTTTTCAGATTTATCTCTGAAGATGAAGAGGCCTTTATCATAGTGGATACGGGATTTAAAACTGCTTGGGCGGATAGTTACGGTGATTCCAAATTATTGAGAAAGGCCTACCCTGTTTCAGGCGGCGAAAGATGCAAGTCCATTGACAGGGTATTCGAGTTAATTAATTCGATCCAGAATCAAGAGAGACGGATAAAACGCGTAATTGCCATCGGTGGGGGGGCGCTCATTGATCTATGCGGGTATGTTTGTTACAGTTCTATTCCCGATGCGGTGTTTGAGATTGTTCCCACAACGCCATTCTCACAACTGGCCGGTTTTTACGCAAGACGTTTTTATTTGAATTACGATCGGGAAAAGAACCGGTTATCCATTCAGGGATTTCCTGAGAAGAACCACATTTTTCCCAATTTGTTGAAAACCTACACAACGGATGATTTTAGAAAAGCGCATGTGGCAGCATATTCCGTTGCCTTGGGGTTCGATGAAAGATTTTATCATTTGGTAAAACGTTCTTTGAAAGAAATGGTACATGATCATATCGATTGGGATCATTTATCAGAGCTCATATGGGAAAATAATTTCCTAAGGGCGAAGGCATCAAAAGATCTGATGACCGTTTTCCCGGGAGAGACCATGGCCAATTTCATCCAGAACGCCACAGGGCTGCAAACTGACTATGTATCAGCTTTTAACACCGGGATCCGGATGGAGTTATTTTTATCCAATCGACTGGATTTCCTTGATGATAACAGCTATCATCAGTTTGAAGATGAGTTGAAGAAATTGCTGGATTTTAAAAGGGCTGATTTTGATTTTCAATCTTTTATCATGAATATTCGACGGGGAAAATCGGTCGTGATTCCTTTGATCAAAGGGCTTGGCAAATCAGAAAGAACTCGGATAAGGTCTAAGACTTTAGAAGAGTTACTAATCACATTTTTTTCGGAAATTGAATGATTGTTTTGTACTGTTCAAAATAAAAAGGGTTGATAAAGGGAGTTTTTCATGAATAACTTACTTCCGGTCGGTAAGGAGACATCAAAAAGTAAACAAACGAATAAAAAAAGCACAGGCATCAGACTTGGTAAAACATCTGATGCAAAAAAAGAAAGAAACAGACAAGCGGAAGTGGGATTGAGTAAAAATCAAACGGTATTTTTGGCGATTACGGTTATAGGCTTATCTTTAGCCGTTATTGTACTTGCTTTTTGGATTCGCACGTTAACCACCCAAAGTGAAGAGAAACAACTGGTGATCAACAGACTTGAAAGGGAGATTGAAGTCCTGAATAATGAACGCCAGGATAAAACGGTTGTGGCATCCGTTACGTACAATGCCCTGCCGGAAGATCCTTCGCCGGATACTTCCGATGAAGCTCAAAATCCGGATGTAGCACAGATTCAACAGTTTAACTATCAAGAGATCTTTGATCAGTCTCAAATGATTGTGACTCAAAACCAAAGAAAATCCTATTATATCTGTAATGAAAAAGCGGCTTTAAGACTAATCGAAGACAGTGGCTTGGATTACTTGATTTCAGAACATCCCAATTCCAAATACAATCTTCTGTTGTTGGGAGATTACGAACCGGAATGGATCAGTGAATTACAAGAATGGGAAGAAAGAAGAAACAGACTTCTCACCACCGTATCTCAACAAGCCACCGATTCTGAAAACGCTGCGACAACTCTTGAAACATTTAATATGCCTGAGGAACTTGAAGGGCTTGAAGCCCAAAAACAGGATTACCTCATCGGTATTCAGATCCTTTCCTCATCAAGCAGGGAAGAAGTGAACAAAAAGGTTTGGATATTGAGAAACGAAAACATACCGGCCTATATCTATTCCTATCCTAAAAATTATTCCACAAGCTATCAGTACACGTTACAAGTCAACATGTTCCCCACAAGGGAAGAGGCTATAGAATTCCAGTCAGTTTTAAATCAAGAATACAGAGACCTCTTTTTGGAGATGATCGGTAACGATGTAACCCGAAGTTACCCGAGAAATATAATGTCAAACGATTAAATCCATGAAAAAAATACCACCGCTTTTCCTTTTTTTCATAACAATGTTTGTTGGCATAAGCCTTTCCCGTTGGTTTTTCTTTGATCCTCTATATTTAATTCTGTTTTACACGATGTTTATCGCGCTTTTTATCATTTTTCTTTTTTTCAATTTACTTACAAAAAAAACAACGATGATCATCCTCATGATGATCTTTTTCCTGACAGGTATCGTCTTGGTTAAGCCCTTTGAAGCACTGGAAGAAGGCCCATGTACTTTAGTGGGTAAAGTATATCGTGTAACCGACACATCCGTCAGACTAACCAATGTGAAAGCACTGGAAGAAGGTGTATGGAAATCAAAATCCGGGGAATTTTACGCAATTCTTCCGGATAATGACATGATCAAAGAAAATGAATACTTTTCCATTAACGGACAAAATTCAAAGTTGGGAAATATCAATTTTGTGAGGGCATTCATTCCCGGTGATTATTTTAGTTACAGATATTTATCATCACCCTATGAAAAAATAAGGGCTATTTTTCAAGAATTTTCAGATTCATTTGTAACGTTTCTGAAAAAAACAACCGGCGATGAAAACGGAGCTATTGCGTCTGCGGTTTTTCTTGGTTTGGGACTGGATAAAGAAACCAAAAACATGATTAATGAAGCCGGGATATCCTATTTATTCGTTGTTTCAGGATTTCATTTTTTTCTCATCTACTTTTTATTTCGCTGGATCGTTTCCTATCTCAAAATTGGCTATTTTTCATCCTTTGTTATAAGAATCATATTCTTAACCGTTTTCTTTATGACCTGCTCGACCGGACCTTCATCCTTTCGTGCCTATTTGATGCTCACCCTGTATGAGCTGTTACATGACGTAGACTACCCCGTTTCACCCTTAAGCGTTGTCGGATTAAGTGGCATCATATTGCTAATGGGCGACCCTACCATAGCTTTAAATGCCGGCTTTCAAATGACATACGGTGCAGTTTTGGGTATTCTTCTTTTGTCAAAAATCACCCCAAAGGAAAGCGGCACCTTACAACGCTTAGTGCCATTAGGCTCACTGCTGTTCATCATGCCCATAACCGCCCTTAATTTTGGAGTAGTCCCCCTGTTATCCATCCCCATAGGCTTGCTCCTGTCAATAACCCTCATCCCTTTTATCATGATATGCCTCTTTATAGTTATTATCCTCTTTGCCCTTCAACTTCAACAAATTGCCCTCATATTCCTGAAAGGCTTAAATCCCCTCTTAACCCTTTGCTCAAAGATCATTGAATGGCTGGCGAATCACTATGGAACGATAGCAGTCAGTGATTTTACAGCAGCGTTTGTGGCATTTGCTTCATTTGGTTTGATGCTGATTATTTTTTATATCATGAAAAAGGGAACCCCAACAAATTCTGTAGTAAAAGATTATGATATTAATTAATATGGTGGAATGCTTTTCCGAGTTTTTTTTGCAAACGTGAGTTTTATTATGGTAGAATATTCTCGATGTTTATTGATGCTTATTACGACACAACAACAGTTCAATCGGAGGTAGAATTTTGTATATACAAGACATGATAAAAAATCTGAACGACTTTTGGTCTCAGAAAGGGTGTTTTATTGAACAACCCTATGACATGGAGATGGGGGCCGGTACTTATCACCCCTCAACCTTTTTCAGGGTCATTGATGAAAAGCCTTGGAAATGTGCATTTATTCAACCCAGCAGGAGACCAACCGATGGACGTTATGGAGAGAATCCAAACCGGATGCAGCGTTTTTATCAGTATCAGGTGTTGATCAAACCCTCGCCGCATGAATCCCAGGAAGTCTATTTGGAATCGTTGAAAGCACTTTCAATCAACCCGAAAGACCATGATATCCGATTTGTTGAAGACAATTGGGAATCTCCTACACTTGGAGCTTGGGGTGTTGGATGGGAAGTCTGGCTTGACGGAATGGAAATCACACAGTTCACATATTTCCAACAGGTGGCAGGAGTGGAACTCAAACCAATTACATTGGAAATCACATATGGAATCGAACGGATTGCCATGTATTTACAGAATGTGGAAAACGTCTACGATTTGAATTGGAATGAGAATACAAAATACGGTGATTTGTACAAAAGAAACGAAATAGAATATTCTAAGTACAATTTTGAATTAGCGGATACCGACTTATTGTTTAAATTGTTTGACCAGCATAAGGGAGAATTTTTGCATTTGCTTGAAAATGATTTACCCATTCCGGCATACGACCAGTTGATTAAATGTGCTCACTATTTCAACTTGCTGGATGCCAGGAATGCCATCAGCGTAGCTCAAAGACAGGCATACATCAAACAAATCAGACGATTGGCCATAAGCTGTGCAAAAAAATATCTAAAAGAAGATGAAGATACAGAAAGTGCTTAGAATAAACAACGTTCTTATTTCGTCAAATATTCCTGTAACCATCATTTATAAGTTATTGGAGGTAAATATTAATGAGTGATTCCAAACCCCTCATTCCGGACTGTGTTGATGTCAATCATGCCTTTCAGATCCTGGAAATCTATCACAACGGGGAAGAGAAAAAGGCAGTACAAATGGTTCGAGAACATCTGAAATATTGTGCCGCATGTTTTAAACAATTTCATTGTGTCAGTATTATCGAAGAAGTCGTTACAGGAAAGCAAGCTGATGACGTTTATCTGGAGTTTATTAAGGTAGTTGACAGAGTTGGTCAAAACAAGCAAATCGAGCAATACGAGCTTGAAGAACTGTACATGGATTTTCTGTCAGGTAAATGTTTAAATTCAGATAAAGGTTACTCGGAAGAAGAATACGAGACAGTCCAAGATTTTTACGACAAACTCGATGAACTGATTGAAGATGAACAGCAGGCACATGAAAGGTATACCAAACATAACAATTTCTTCACATGGGGCGCTGTTGCGGCAGTTGTGACGATCACCGTGTTAACATTGGGAATTTTGAATACATCAAAAGTTGATTTGGTGAATAAAAAGGCGTTTAATAAACAAATTTCTTTTCCGTCTTATACCGATCAAACGGCGTATACTCCCACAGAATTACAAACTCAAAATGTTAACACTGCTGATGAAAACAACATTATAAGTGCACAATTTGGATTACCCGTAGACCGAGAACTGGAAGAAGGGTATTTTAATCCTGTGAAAACCAGGCAGAATAATCTGTTTACAGTTAGTGTGGACTTTTAAATCAACACGTTTGGAGTGAAATAATTGAAAAAAATATTGAATAATATCCCTTTTTCAGTGACGTTAAAGTATACCCAGCTAGCCCAGGAAATGCAGTCCAAAGGGATAGATGTGATAAGGCTGACAGCCGGAGAGCCTGATTTTGAAACCCCCCGGGAAGTCAGTCTTTCTGCTAAGAAGGCTATAGATGATGGTTTTACAAAATATACCCCGGCGTCCGGTATACCTGAACTGCGAAAGGGAATCGCCAATTTGTTGAAAGAAAAGTATTCTCTTCATTATGATCCTGCGCAAATCGTTGTTACAAACGGTGGAAAACAAGCGCTGTATCAAGCCATTTATGCCATAACGAATCCCGGAGATGAAATCATCGTATTCACACCTGATTGGGTCAGTTACGTTCCTCAGATCGAAATGTGTGATTGTAAGGCTGTTTTTGTGGAAACGGATGCTGAGGAAAACTTTCAACCGGATGTGGAAAAAATCACCGAAAAGATAACAGAAAGAACACGGGGAATCATTATCAATTCACCCAATAACCCCACCGGTACGGTTTACTCAAAAAAAATACTTGAAGAAATCGCTGATTTGGCCATCGAAAAAGATATCTGGGTCATTTCAGATGAAATATACGCCAATCTCGTGTATGAAGGAACCCATGTGAGCTTCGGCTCTTTGGGGAAGGCGTTTGATAAAACCATTACCATAAACGGTTTTTCCAAATCCCATGCAATGACAGGCTGGAGATGTGGTTATGTGGCAGCACCAATACCCATTGCAAAAGAGATTGGAAAAATGCAATCCCATCTTACATCAAATATCAACTCAATCACTCAAAAAGCAGCTTTAAAGGCATTAACCGTTGATACAAGCTACATGAAAGAGGCTTTTGAAAAGAGAAGAAAGATTGTTTCAGATGCCCTTGACGATTTGGGAATAAATTATTGTCATCCTGCAGGAGCCTTTTATTTCTTTATGGATTTTGAATGGGTTAAAGAGGCATACCCCACGGATGATGATTTAACCATGGATTTAATTCAAAATTACGGCCTTGCCATGGTTCCCGGCAGTGCTTTTCATAAACCATGGTTCATGCGCTTGTCTTATGCCTCATCTGAAGAAGAATTGCAAAAGGCGATGGGGATACTAAAAGATTTCAAACAAAAACATTAAACCATGGCATTAATTTTAAGGCGTTCATATGAACGCTTTTTTATTTGTGGAGGTTATCAGGATGAAAAAAGAATTG
>JASUTC010000116.1 GCA_030445775.1 Thermotogaceae bacterium
CAATCAACACTTCCATGATTACCAGAAACATCTCCATCATTTGAGTTTGAATATCCAGCAACAATATACCCACCATCTGTCGTTTGCTGGATGGAGGATACCCTATCATCACCACTGCCTCCAAGAGACTTCTCCCAATCCAAAGTTCCATCTGAATTCAGTTTTACTATCCAATAATCATAACCACCATGATTACCAGAAACAATTCCGTCATTTGAGTTTGAATTTCCAGCAACGATAAAGCCACCATCTGTCGTTTGCTGGATGGAGCGTGCTTCCTCATCTAAACTTCCTCCAAGAATTATTCCTTGGAATGCTGTCCCGTCTGAATCCATTCTAATTATTCCGTAGTCTTGGTATAATAATTCTCCTGAATCTTTCAATAAAACGTAACCACCATCTGTCGTTTGCCTGATAGAAGCATTAAGACTATAACCCTCAAAAACCTTATCCCATTCTACTTTAACTCCAGTCACCTCGCGCGTCTTGGTAACCTCTACTAGCTCTGTCACCTCACGTGTCTTAGTAACTTGTTCAATTTCTGCAACTTCAAAAATGTTACTTTTTAGAACCTCTGCTTCTCCGGTTTCTTCAGAAGTGATGTTTATATTGTAGTTACCTTCCACTGAATTAATCTGGCCCAGAGAAGATACAGAAACTAATTCCCCTTGAATCATTGCTTGTGTATTCAAGTCATCTGAAGACCAGTGAGCGGAAGTGCTACCATTTAGAATAGTTTTTTGGTTAAACTTTGTCGTGTGAGCAATCCGATCTATTTCATCAGTAAGCTGATCTATTTCCTTCTGAATCTCTATCTTGTCAGAACTGGTAAGTGTATCATTTGCAGCTTGAATTGAAAGTTCTCTTATTCTGATGAGACTCGAGTTTATTTCATTAAGACCACCCTCAGCGGTTTGTATAAGCGAGATTCCGTCTTGAGCGTTTCGAGATGCTTGCCGAAGCCCTTTGATCTGTGCCCGCATCTTCTCGGAAATGGAAAGACCGGCAGCGTCATCGGCTGCTTTGGATATGCGTAACCCCGTCGACAATCTCTCCAATGTATTGTTAAGAGACCTTGTATTCTTTTGATAAATTCGATGAGCATTAATAGCGGATAGATTATGTGAAATGATCATTTTATCTCCCCCTGTTGTTCCCTTGTTAAATCGCCAACCTTTTATCGGCAGATATTGCTTGAAAGTTAAGCTGGGTTTTTCTATAATGCCCTATTTGTGTCATAATAGGAGGAGGAATGTTAACATTTCGGATGATAGATGTATTGTTGTTAAACCAAACTCAAGAAGAACCAATCGGATATAACCATGATTCTCATGAAAAATAAGGGTTTCATAAGGAGTGAAGCAACCATGAACAATGATAAGATTGAATTCTCCTATGGAGGTTTTTTTGACGGGTATAAAACCATCCGCTATACAAATGGCACTGTGGTATTGTCAAATTCACAAAAACCTTTCAATGAACAAACCAACAAAGTCTCTGATGAAAAACTGGAAGATTTTTGGCAGCAGATCGAATCCATAGGGGTTTGGGACTGGCAAGATAAATATGAGGACCCAAATGTTCTGGACGGGTTCCAATGGAACCTGACCCTCGTGCATGGCGAGCGTGAGAAAAAGATCTATGGCAGTAACATGTTCCCACCCGACATATCCATTACAGTTAACAGAAAGAGCGACCCCTTCCACCAGTTGTGCCAGGCGGTCAATACCCTTGTGGGAAGGAAGTATTTCAACTACTAACCAGAATAAAGGAGAGATCAATGTGTTTACTGTAGACGATTATTACAACGAAATCCCGCAATACAAAAACCTGGAAACGGCTCAATTCAAAAAGGTATTTGACTTTCTAATAGAACCGGAAAGCCTCATGAAAATGTTTGTAGCCAATGATGCCTTCAAAGCCGCAGCCCTTGATGGTGTCGTAAACGATCTGGAATTGAAATTCCCTGCTCTATTCCAGAAAGACGTGGAGAAAAACTGCGTCGGCAGTATGATTCAGTTTATTATGGAGCAATTTGGATATGAACTCGAACAAAATGAAATCCCCATAAAAAACAGCCAACTGTTTACAAAAGCAAGCCGTTATAATAAAGTGTCAAACGGCAACTATGTTCTTGAAAACACCATCCGCAAGGTAAACGTATCCGTTCTCAGAGAATTCCTGAAAAAGGAATTGAAAGACTAATCTAAAAAGAGACAAACAAATTCTTCAAACAAAGAAGAATTTTTTGTTGATCATCTTATTATTATAGGGGCTGCTGAAAAACTAAAAGCTCCTCCCTTAGAGCTGGTGTTAGGGAACACGCCGTGAAGTTTAAAAGACAAAACTTCACGGTTAAATCGTAGGGTGCGGAGGGGGTTCTCGGGAGACTACCATTGGAGTTTCGCAGAACACTCCTGGGAATTTGCTTTTCAAACTCCATAATAGTGATGTTCCCGTTATAATGTTTAGTCTCCCCCCTTTGGTCATACGTGTAGTTTTGTTTCTCAAAAACTTCAAAGCCTGTATTTCAAGCCCAGCTGCTTGGGTTTTCGCCTATTTCCTTAAAATCCTTGCGGCTTTAACTAAGATATTGCTCTTGTATCCTTTATTATGTGTTCTTAAATAGATCCTGATTGAATATTATTGCTTACTGTTTATAATTTCATGTGTTCAATAATATCCTTTAAAAAACCATTTTTTGCATCCATGGCATTGCAGTCCCATGAAAAAACAACTGTTCCATCAGAATAATTTGGATTATCAAAACTTTCAACCGTCACATAAATAGGGTTATTATGTCCCACGTGAAACACCTTATCACTATTATTCAGTCTCTTTTTTGCTGTTATTGGATCGGAAACAATGCAATTAAGGATATCAAGAATGTTTTTACTTTCATTGGATGATAGTGGAATATTATTGTAATTTACATGATTGTTTGGATCGTTTTGACCCTTATATAGAGTTACTGAAAAATTACTATCAACCTCAGCATAACAAATCGTTTTTTGATTATTAGGAATACTAAAAGAATCCCAATAATTTTTTTCAACTGTGATCCTATAACGTCTTTGATTATTTATTTTAGCGGTATGAGAAACGGATTTTGTTTGATGAGTAATATCGGATTCACTCCCGAAAGCAATCTTTTTGATTAAATCCTCATATCCTTCTGTCTTTTCAAACCTTACACCTGTTTGAATAGCTGCAAAATGTCTTTCTCCGCATTTTATCTTCAATTTTTCCGTGGGTCTTAAAGCCTCATCATGAACGTTTCCTTTGGTCTCTACCACCAGATACAAGCGTTCTTCTCCGTCTTTTTCAAACAGGACCGCCCAATCGGGATTATACGTACCAATGGGGGTTTCAATTTTGAACCAGTCGGGAAGTTTGGCATAGACTTTGACTCTGTTGTTGGATTCCAAACCGGCAGCAAAAGCGGCTTCGTTGTCTGAATCATATATCACATGATCATACACAGACTTATAGATACCCAAACAATTCATCGTTTTCAAACAGTTCCTGAGCATAGGCCTCCCCTATCTTTTGGTACTTGACGCCATCCACGATAAATTGATTCAACACGGATTTAATGATCCGAGCGGTTTCATCCATGAATTTTTGAGGGTTTGCTTTAAAAGCACTTAATTTCTTGCAACTTGTTAAAATAGCCACCAATGTTCTTCTGGTGAGGCTGGTTTCATCCTGTAAAAAAGTCAGAATATCAGGGAGTTCGTAATGAGAGTCTACAGTTATCCCATACTTCTCCGTTTCCTCAGCAACACTTCCTCCTTCGTTGATTTTAACCGTTGCTTTACTGAATATAAGCTTTTCGTGATCTACTATCAGTTCTTCATCAATTTTTTTTACGCACTGCTCAATCAACTTTTGGCTATCATAGTCCACCGAATAGGTGGTTTTGTGTTTAATTTTCTCCCAAAGTGCTTTAAACTCAGGACTTAAATAGCGTTTTTTATTGAGCTTTACTTCCACACGAGTATTTGCATTTTTGATATTCAGATTACCCGCAATACGTTTTAAAGTATTGATAATTTGAGGTTTGCAAGAGGTCACAGTGTTTGGTAAAGACACATTGCCCATTTTTAAATCCACCTTGAGCTTATCAGTGACCTTACCGGATGCATCCACATAACCGTTATCTTTGAGATGTTCCAATATTTCCTCGGACTTTTTTTGTTTGAGATAAACGGGCTTACCATTGGCATCTTTTGTTGTGATATTGGCAAATGAATGGGCCTCAACCACACCAAAGCGAATCCCCTCTTCTTCTTCTAATTCATTCTGGAGTTTTTTGGCAAAGTCCTCATAAGATTCATTGGCCATGACCGTAAGGGTGTTGATCTCAAAACCGTGCCGACGTTCTCCGTTCTGATCCACTGCAATTCGCAAACCACGTCCGATTTCCTGCCGCTTTTTGATTTCAGAATTGGTTTCATTCAACGTACAGATTTGAAAGACGTTGGGATTGTCCCAGCCCTCTTTCAGAGCGGAATGGGAAAAGATGAATTTTAAATGGGAGGAGAAACTCAACAATTTTTCCTTGTCTTTCATGATCATGTTGTAGGCATCTTCATCTGCCTGTGTATTCCCTCGGGTATCTTTCAATTTGCCTTTTTTATCTTTGGCGAAATACCCGTTATGGACCGATTCGGCCAACACATCGATATTCTGATCTTTTAAAAGCGGTTGGTATTTGGGCTTTTTCATCAACTGTTTAAATTCCTCTTCAAACCACCGGGCGTATTTACCTTTACCTGGATTGCCGTCTTCATCATAAGTCCGGTAATTTTCAACTCGATCAATAAAAAACAACGAGAGAACTTTGATGCCCTTGGGGTTGAGCCTTAATTCTTTATCCAAATGCGCTTCGATAGTCTTGCTGATTTGAAAACGTTTTCGGGCATCATCGTCTATATCCCCGATGGTTTGTCCCAAACGTATGAACTTTCCGTTAGTGAAATCCACATATTCTTCCCCTTTACCGGCATAAATTTCTTGCACCATATATCCGCTGTACACTTCTCGACCTCCGGAGAGCTCAAACAAATCCGTTCCCTTTCTCAAATCAACACTCTTACGTTTGATCTTTCCTCTTTCGAGCACATCGATTTTCATTTTTGCGGATAGGTTGGTCTTGGTACTCTTGACCTTCTCAAGAACCATGTAAGCCTGATTGTGATTATCTTCAGCGCTGACACTTTGCACTTCAATCTGCTTGACCAATTGACGCTGATAGGCATCCACAGCATCCAGACGAAAGACCATGTTCTGTTTATCCCGATGGGTGGCGGAGTAGCCAATGGTACAGAGAGGATTGAGCGAATCCACAGCATCTTTGGCCTTTTTAGTGCTCGTTGTGGACTGAGGTTCATCCACAATCACAATGGGACGGGTCTCTTTGATGAACTCCAGGGGTTTGAAGCCGTCCGTTTTTTCATGCTCCCGGTTGATGATATTTGTATCCTTGTTAAAGGATTGAACCGTCATAATCATGAGCTGAATCGTATCGGCGGTGGCAAAGGCCCGGATCTGCTCGATATTCTTGGACTGGTATTCAAAGGCAGTGAAAGGAACGTTATTGTACAAGAGCTTAAAATGGTCCCGCATCATCTCCACGGATTTAACCACACCTTCTTTAATGGCGACAGATGGCACTACGACGATAAACTTGGTAAAGCCGTACTTTTTGTTCAGCTCAAAGGCTGTTCGCAGGTACACATAGGTTTTCCCCGTTCCCGTTTCCATTTCCACGGTGAAATAGTATTTATCCCGCTTGATGTTCAATGACTGTGGCAGTCCATTTCGCAACTGTATCTCCTGGAGATTGTTCAGGATATCTGTTTCATCGAACCGGGCATCCAAGCGATTTCCTATTCCCAGGGCTGAATCAAAAGTCCCACGTTGACCATAAAGGGCTGAAACGGTAAAATTCGACTGACAGAGGGGGTTGCCCTCAAAGAGGTCTACAACTGAATCAATCGCTTCTCTTTGAAAATCCAAGTCTGGGTTAAATTTTATTTTCATTGATCATCACCTGCTTTAAACATTCATTCTTTCTTTTTTTATCTCAACATGGGCGATGACTTCTGGAATATCAGAATAGAGTTCATTCATATTCCAGAAAATTACCCTCATTTCATCTGTTCATCTTACTCTTTCTCAATCAAAAATATTTCTCGAGCTCTTTTGGATCTTTCATATCCAATAAGTCAATAGATATCACTTCAATCGTTGTTAAATCCAATTGATTGATTTTTTGATAATAACCTCTATCTATTGTTGGAAATTTCTTTATTAGTATTCTCCATAAAAGATCCACCGTGCCTTCTTTTATCCCTTCCTGTTTACCTTCTTTTTTCAAAACATC
>JASUTC010000117.1 GCA_030445775.1 Thermotogaceae bacterium
GCAACCCACGAAACCGGATCGAACAAATTTGAACTCAACCTCTCCTCAACGGGCGCAAAAACACTCTGTTCCAATTATGCCCTCTACACAGGAGGCAGTGAAACCGCAAGCTTCAGCCATTCCTGGAGTGCCTTACCGGCAACACTTAGACCCGGGCAATCCATCAACCTAACCATCAACGTTGCCGATAACGGCAGTAGCGGCAAAAACGCCCTTGATTTGAGAGGATCCACAGAATTCGAAATCTACTCCTATGGTAAAACCATTAGAGAAAAAGTTGAAGCCGGAGGCTCCCTATATACCAAAGTCGGTTCCTGGAAACCAAGCGACAGCAAAACACTCACCTGGACCGTTCCCACACCCACAACACTGGAAATGACCCAACCCAAGCAAAACCGTTTGAAAATATCCGTCATCGTCAAATCCCAATCCAACGAAACAACAAACGGCTATTACACCGTAGAATATGAGTATCAGCCGTAAATTTCTCATGTTTGTACGGGCGGACCAACGTGTCCGCCCGAAACAAACTCTTGATGATTATAACGCAATGGCAGAAACAGCTTATCTCTTATCAACGGAAAATAACATGAAACATTTGTTGGCTTCAATCGATCAGGTAAAAACGGGACATGCTTTTAAAAAAGAACTGATTGAAGAATAGTGAAAATCATATTCACTGATGAATCCTGGCAAGATTACTTGTATTGGCAGGAACATGACAAAAAGACCCAGCATACTCATATTCAAAGTCTTCCCAAACCTCCTGGGTCTGGTAATCAACAATATTTTCGATTGTTCTCTGTAGATTTCCCCAATCATAGGCGTTGTATCCGCAAACAGATAATCATTTTCAATTAACTCTTTAAAATCACTGATTCCAATGGGCAATCTTTTCATCTTCTTACCCCGCTTTGATTCTTGATTATATCATTTATTTGTTTTGTTGACGTATTAACTGAATAAAGCAAATCAGTAACAGTGAATTTCAATGTTATCAGTGAATGATTGTAAGTGTTAGTGCCTTAATAGTATCTCGTTAATTACTCATCAATGCCGAGTATTAATAGAGGAACAGCAGGAACACCTCGTCCGTTTCTAACTATGTTGTATAATTCACGTTCGTAATAAGCAACACCTGAACTCATCTCTTCCTGCATACTTTTCATTGGTAATATTTCTATTCCTAAATCTATTTGATCGCCAACATAAAAGGCAAGATGTTTAACAAACAAATCGTAAGCTACAAATGAATACTTACCAAATTGAACTTCAATTGCAATTCTTTCTTTAACAAAATCTGTTTGATTAAAGCTTTTAATGGCATTTTTGCCGTTTAATTCTATTTGTTCTTTTTGAATCTCTGGAGTTAGTAGCATCGTATTTCTAATAATCTTTTCATCATCTGTAACATAGTAACGAATTATTGCTTCTTCCCAATCTTTTTCTTTGAATTTATTCTTAAATTCTTCATTTAATGATTTAGGAGCAAATAATTTTTTTCCTCTTTTAGTTTTTTCTTTAGAGATTTTTGTTTTAAGTTTATTCGCGTCAATTGATTTGATAACTTCCTCAATTTCTTCCCAGAGCTCCTTTTTGTGGAATAAGAGAAATTCAAAACCATTAAGATGAGAATATTTTTGTTTGATTTCCATTACGAACTCCATTTACAGTATCTTTAAAAAGCACTGATTGAGATTTATTATTTTCAATCTTGTTTTCTGTATTATCTTTGTTTGGGTTATAAACAGGCTTATGCATTGGTCTTGTTTTTAAAGTTCCTTTTGAACTTAATGTTATTCTGTTCATTGCTATTTCATAATATTCTTCCATTATTTCACAACCTATGGTTCGCCGATTATTCTTAATTGCAGCTACAGCAGTTGATCCTACGCCCATAAAAGGATCGAAAACAAAATCTTTTGGGTTTGTCATAGATAATACTAAACGTTCAATTAATTCAACAGGAAATTGGCAAGGGTGAACAGTTTTTTCAATATGATTATTTTTTACATTTGGTATTTCCCAAACATCACTTGGGTTTTTCCCCAATGGGTTGCATGATAATTTACCTTTGTTAGGTCCTTTAAAGTGTTTCTTATTTGGATATTTTTGAGGCACTCTCACAGGATCTAGATTAAATGTATAATGATCACTTTTTGTAAACCATAGTATGGTTTCATATCGACCTGAAAATCTTTTAGAAGCATGCAGTCCATGGCCAAAATGCCAAATGATACGGTTCCGTAATTTTAATTGATTCTTTTGGAAAATTGGAAATAACAAAATATCCAAAGGTATTATTTCGGAATTCTCCACATAATTACCAATCTGCCAACAAATACTCCCATCATCAGTTAATATTCTTACAGAATCATCGATAATTTTTTCTTGAGATTTATAATAGTTATTCAAATCGACTTTTTTCTCATATTCTTTACCAATATTATAGGGAGGTGATGTAACTACTAGCTTAACTGATTTCGAAGGAATCTTTTTAACAAAATCATAACAAGACCCATAATGTATAATAGCGTCAGAATCTTTTTCATATTCATTTGTGATTTTTATCATCATTTAAACCTCTTTTTCGATTGCAGTTTATTTGAATGGTTTTTTCTAGCCACTAACTCTACGGTACTTTCTTATTTTAGCATTTATATTTTAACATATTTTTCTATTAGAGATACCACCATCCTGAAAAGTTAATTGAACTGGCGGCACAGCTGATCTGGCATGGCGGAGATGAGGTTTATCGGGCAGGAAAACGGGATGTTGCGGTGTTGTATGAGTATTGGCTTTTCTTTCAGTTATTGGAAGTAATCACTGAACTGTTTGAAATTCAACCGGAATCTGTTGAAAAACTGTTTGAGTTTACTCAAAACGGTTTGAATTTAAAGTTGAAAGCTGGCCGTCATTTATTGCTTAAGGGGGTTTACAGGAATCCGGTTAGGGATTTGTGTGTAGAATACCATTATAACCGTGTTTTTTCCAATACAGAAGATTACAGAGGAAGCGGATCGTGGTCGGAACAGATGCGGCCAGATTTTACCCTGTCACTATGGCCTGAAGCCTTTACAAAGGATGAGGCTGAACAGCAGGAACTGATGGTCCATATCCATTTTGATGCCAAATACAAGGTGCGGGAACTGACGGAAATCTTTGGCGAAAGCAATGAGAATTTTGACCGGGACAAGGAACAGGAGAAAATGGGAGTTTATCAGCAGGGAGATCTTTTAAAGATGCATGCGTACAAAGACGCCATTAAACGTACCGGTGGTGCATATGTATTGTATCCGGGAAACAGCCAAAGGAAAATCTTCAAAGGATTTCACGAGATTATTCCCGGATTGGGGGCATTTGCCATCAAACCGGATGCAGATCATAGACACCTACAGACAAAAAACAGATGAAGTCAAAGAAAAAATCCCCGAATATTATAATGCGAAGACAAAAGATAGAATTCCTCCGCCCGATTTAATTCATGTTCTAGTGGGGTTTTATAAAAGCAATATGCAACTGAAATGGATTTTGAGAAACGGATTGTATAATATGAGAAGAGAAGGTAGGGGCAAGCTTATAGTTACTGATGAGGTTTTGCAGTCGTGTTAACTGTTATTACATACAACGGGAATGCTTACCACAGGTTTAATCTTTTCCAAATCACCATCACAACCCGAAATTAAATCAAAAAAAGCTATGAAAAAGATGAATTATCCCACAGCCCAGCATGAGAGTTATTTTCTGTTTGACTTTGATCCAGAAGTTGACAGAAGCTTCAATCATGCAAAATGGGATATCAGAAAGTTGAAGAATTATCAGTCGAGAAGACAGTCCGGATATCCTTTTACAACGACATTGGCGGAACTGATGAATGCGAAGTTTTTTGGTTAATTTTTTTATTTATATAAAAACTTTTGAAACAGCTCCCAACGGGTGAATATGGTATGATCAAACAATAACAAGAACCGGAGGTTGATCTTGTGGCAAAAATCGAAGGGGTAAGAATCAAAAATTTTGTACCAATCTAATCAAGAAAACGGAGGATTTATTGATATGGATAAAAGAGAAGCTTTAGAAAAGGCGAAAAAATTTTCTGAGCTTGTGATAAAAAAATATAATCCGAAAAAAATAATCCTCTTTGGTTCTTACGCCAGGGGAACATATAGAAATGACAGTGATATCGATATTATGGTTGTTTTTGATAAAATCGAAGGAAGCTTTCTCGAGAAAGAAGTGGATTTGTACAAATTGAGAAGGACTATTGATGAAAATATAGAACCGGTTTTGTATGAAGAGAAGAATGATCCCAGCGGTTTTCTTGAATCAGTCTCCGATTACGGTGAGGTCTTATATCAAAGGGTTTATTCAGCAGACGAATAAAATACAATTAGAAGGGGCATTATAAATTATTTCCACTGCTTTTTCGGCAAATCTTTCAGAAATGGTTTTTCAAACTGTTCAAATAATTCTTTTGGTGAGGCCCCTCTGGTCACCCATTTTCTGGTGTTGTTGTTTGAGAAGTTGAGCATGTCACGGTTTTTTTTGAAAAAGTTGGCTATCTTTTAGAACGCTTCTGTTGTCCCGCCGATTAAACCGTGATCCTTATATTTAACGATTAAATTTCCGTGCAGCTTCTCTAATCTTTTGAGAACTGCTATCATTGCAGATCAGAATTCCTTCAGGGGTTTCAACAACAATCAAATTATTTACGCCTACAACAGCGATTTTCTTACCGGAACTAGACCGGATATAAACATTTTCAGAATCGACCAAACAAGTGTTTTCGTTTTCCGGGGAAACCCCTTCAAGCTCTTTTACAGATGCCCAGCTACCTACATCCGACCAGTTGATTGAGATGGGGATGGTTTTCACCTGATCGGACTTTTCCATCAGAGCGTAATCGATACTAATAGCTGGAGTCTTTTCATAACAGTTCTTTACACTGCCTTCGTTATAGGGATCCATGTTGATTAAAGCGTTGTAGATATCCGAAGCGTTTTTCTTCATTTCACTCATAAATGATTGCTTTGTCCAAAGAAACATACCGCTGTTCCAGTAAAAACGGTCACTGTTAAGATATTCTTTTGCCACATCCAATTGAGGTTTTTCGTGAAACTGCTGAACATGATAAACATCGTTGTCCGCCTTTTCTCCCCGTTCGATGTAACCGTAACCCGTTTCCGGTCGTGTTGGTTTTATCCCAAATGTATATAGGCCTCCCAATTTGTTCAAGGATTCCCCAGCTCTTTTAACAACATCCCAAAATAAAACCTTCTCTTCAATTTTGTGATCAGCCGGAAGGACCAAGATGGGAGAAGAATCATTGGCCATCAGTGTTCCGGTAAAACAGGCTGCAGCTGTATTTCTCCTGAACGGCTCTCCCAATATGTTCTTTTCCGGAATCTCAGG
>JASUTC010000036.1 GCA_030445775.1 Thermotogaceae bacterium
CCCTTTCTGTTCTCTTACCATGCTATCATAGCATAGGTGATGAAAAGACTTTTCTACGAATACATCTATAACCAAGTCATCCCTTTCCTCAGTAACCGAGACCTGATCAAACTGGAAGAAAAACACATCAACATGATCATGCTGAGTTTCTTTTCCATTACCCACGCTTACATTATACAAATCATCCTCGCCTATAAAGACCACGTGAAAATTCTGGAGCAATAAAAATATCCTTTGGAAGCTTACTTATTTTCATGCTGAATATGGAAATTTTCCGGTTTTAAGTGATTAAAACAGCCATCACCAAAAGCAACGTTCCTGTGGATAGTGTGGATATATAGTAATTGGAGGGAAATGAACGTTAAAAAGCCAAAAGATTAAACAATACACAAAAAAACCCCCGCTTTTTCACGAGGGTTTTTTGAAAGCATTTAAAGTAAATTATAAATCAGAAAAGTGTCCAAGGTACCGTCTCGAGTTCAAACTCATCTACAAAGTTCCCAAGATAAAGATTTTGCTCAACTGGAATCACATTTCCATTGATAATAACATTTCCGGTTACGATATAATCTTCAAAATCATCCGGTATTGGAATGATTTTGATGTTGTCAATCCAGGCTGTATCTTCACCTGAGCTAACAGCTGCGTCTTTGACATATTCAAAAACAACGTTTTCTTCTCCACCTGAATATGGAACAGTGATAGTTTGCCAGTCATAAATCCCTGAACCTGCCCAAACTTTAACATCATTTACATAAACATTAACAAAATCCCAACCCTCTTCTGTAGAAAGTTTTATATCAAATTTTAACCAGTAATTACCAACTTCTACAACTGGGAAGCCTACCATCCAGCTAGCTTGCTCATCTGTCATTTCTCCGAATCTAGCAGAGTATTCGCCTTCTGATGCTTCAATGTTTGTTACAGTAGGCGCTACATCTCCACCTATTGCCCATGCCCATTCTTGATTGGAGAAATCACCAGTTTCGAAACCTTCTGTCAATGTAGCCTGTGGTGTCACTATAGCAGGAGAACTTTCTACAGAAAGATAATAATGAATGTCTTCCATTGAATTGGGTTTTGTGAAATTAACAACAGCATCCTTTCCAACAGTTTGTTTCTGGAATTCATTTCCCAAGCTGTCAACTATTTTTGCATTATAATCAACATCTGCGGAAGGCATTGTCAACTGAGCTTCAAAAGCTGATTGAATTTGAAGGGCCAGTTTTTTTGTAGTTTCATATACCATATTAGGGAATACCGTGTTAGCAACTTCTTCTTCTAATCGGTGAATCAGTGAATTGACGTCCAACCAATCTGGTCCTCCGATGAAAATATCATATGTATCAGGATCGATTTGGTTAAAGTAGCATTCTCCGTTTTCATTTGTTTTGGCATAATAATTAGGACCATCTGTTCTAGACAATGTCACAAATACAGTAGGGACTGGATTTCCTTTTGAGTCAGTTACTTCGATTAACAAATGATCTGCTTTATGTTCAGGTAAATCAAGTTCCATTGTTTTTACTGCATCTATTCTTCCATAACCGTAATTTGGCTCATGAGGCTGGTTACCTCTGAAAATTGATATTCCGTTGTCCTCTGCTCCATTTTCTATTATCTTTCTAATCTGATAAGCCGTTGCATCCGGGAACTTCTGATAAAGCATGGCTGCCAAAGCAGAAACATATGGTGAAGCCATAGAAGTTCCGTTATAGTAAGCATACGGTAATTCTCCACCGTATAATCCACCTGTATCACCTACAGCAACTGTTGAAAGAATTCTTTCTCCAGGAGCAACGACGCTTACGCTATCTCCACTACTGGAAAAATCAGTAACTTGATCATTAACATTACTGGCTCCAACTCCGATTATTCCAGGAACGGTATTTGGGAATCCCCAATTTTCATCTATATGTGTATTACCTGTTGAAACAACTACTGTTACATTATTTTTGAGTGCATAATCAATGGCATCTTTCAATGTCTGCGAATATCCAGGACCTCCCCAACTATTTTGGAGGATTTTTGCTCCATTGTCCACTGCCCAAACGAAGCCTGCAGCAACTAAATCGTCACCAATAAAGGAACTTGAAGGACCATAGAAAATTGGTATTGGCATTAATTTAGATTCATAAGCCAATCCAACTATGCCTTCATCATTATCTTTTTTTGCAGCAATGATACCTGAAACGTGCGTACCATGGCTTCCATAAGGTAAAGAAGTGTTTTTTGGTATGATTGTATCTTCAACTGCATTGTAACCATCAACATATTGGCCATTTAAATCCGGATGCGATGAGTCCGATCCGCCATCTAAAACTGCTACCACAACTCCTTTTCCGGTATAACCTGAATACCAAACAGATTCAGCTCCGATTTTTTCCAAACCCCAAAGATAAGGGGCTAAAGGATCATCTGAAATACTTCTGCTTTCATTCAAATTGACATCGTTCATCAATTTAATCTCGGGCATCGTTCGAACAACGCTTGGTTCTATATAACGAATTCCTTTTATCTCTTTGTCTTGAAAATTCAATAACAAATCATCAACTGATTCTTCGGTGATCAACGATACAACATTTATCTCCGGAATATTCCTTCTAACCGTTGCATTGAGTCTTCTTGCTAAATTCATAGCATCCTGGTAGCTTTCATAACCAACTAAAAGGATGTTTTTATGAATATCAACGCCTTTATAAGTGATAGTATCTAAATTTAAATTAACATCCAATAGATCATCTTTTAATTCCATTGGTTGGTTTGTACAGCTGATAAATAAAAAAGCCACGAACACAACTAACAGAATGGTTTTTAATGTTGTTTTCATCATATTCCCCCTCTCTTATTTCATCGTAGTGAAGTCTGAATGTAAGTCTGGTGACATGCCATATACGTATGGGTCTACCCACCATACTTCATCTCTTATTCTAAAATCAGAAGCGATAGAATAGGAAAATCCAGCATTCATATAATCATCTGTTAAGGCATATGCTACATTTATTCCCCACTCATATGTTTTGTTGGCTTCAAGTTCATTATTACCATAAAGTTCTGTATCAAGAGTATAAGGACTGAACCAATACCATTTGCATCCCTCAACATTACTCTCATTACCAGTAAATTGGAAAGATACCGGACTTGCATTATCTCTAATTATTTCATAACCAAATGATTGATAGGCATCTTCTGGATCATTTACTGGAATCATTAGGCCATTATCTGCCTGTACCCAATCATAAACAAATATGTTATAGGCATAATAAACATCTTCTCCCAAGTCTTTTGTCGGTTCCCATTTAAAGACAGGATTTCTGCTCACGTTAGTTTTTTCATCGGAAGGACTTATCATATTAATGTTAAATCTATCCAATGGTACTACGCTTCCTAAAAGAGTTGGATCTCCTTCAGCATTGCCGTAGACAGGTGTTACTGCATAAAAAACTCGTTTTCCAGGCTCAAGTTCAGCGGATTTGTCAGTGAACATTGGTGTTAAATATTTTTGAGGAACGTAACCCATTTCAAATAAATCAAAACCATAATAATTTGAAAACTGTATAAGGTAAGATTCATTTTGATACTCAGGAATACTATCACTTGATTTATAGCCTATTTTTTCCCAATTATTTTCATCAAAACTTCTATACACATTATAACCATCTGGTTTTTCTTGCGTTACATCAAAAGGTAATGGATCAAACCCGAATATTGAAGGAAACAAAGATGATAAGTATTCAGCGGAATCATAATCTAACCAGTAAATGTCTACCCATAAATTTGAGTTTTCAGGTGCTGTTCGAGCTTGATTAGCATTCAAAGTTAACTTTGTTTTTTCAAAGGTTAATTCTGTTCTCTTTGATAAGTCCTTCTGGAGACTGTTTCCTCGTATATCGCTATAATAACCTACTCCCATTCTTCTGGTGAATGAATAGAGATTTGGAAGGGGAAAGAAATATCCGGAAGGGGCTAGAGCATTGACTGTAAGATTCCAATTATCCATTACCTGGTAAGGTGTAGCAGGAAGTGTTGCTTCTGTTGGCTGAACATCCAAATAATAAACGTCATGTGTTCTACATTCATTATAATCATAAAGGATGAAGTTTAAATCAACCTCTCCGGATTCCAAATGCTCAATATCCAATTCATAGGTAACAGTAGTTGCATCAAACACAAGTTGACCACCTGTAACAACTCTTCCAGTACCGGGAACTCTTTCAAACATTGGTTTGTAAATTCTCATAGCTTGGCTGGAACCTTCTTCTAACTCTATCGATACTTCAAAATTAGAAGTAATTGGTTGTGTGATATCAAGCGCATTTCCTTCAAGATCCATGAAAGAAACATTTAGTTTTGGGTTCTGCTGGGTATTTGGGTCGGTATCTATGAGTGCTGTTCTGATCATGGATTCGTATGGCTGGCTCTCATCCTTTAATATATTTGTTTTAATGTTATTAATAATACTGTTGGCATATCCCTTTTTGTAAAATTTTACGTCAATATTTTCAGGATCTTCACTAACACTAACCGTTGCAAATCCAGTATCATTTGTCTCACCGTTACCAATTGGATCACCATCAAGATTGTAAACAACAATCTGGACTTCTGGTACAGCTGGACCGGAATTATATTGCACCAACCTGAAATAATAGTCTTCAGCTTTCTCAGCTATTTCTATTTCATTAGGCTCACCTTCTACAGTCTGACCATTAACGGCGGCATTAACTCTCCATAAGTAGTTCCCACTACCCGGAGCATTCCAATTGATTTCTGTGTTTTCGGTTTCTCCAATTAATATCCAACCCCTGGAATCACTTAACAAAGGTTGAGAATATTCCACTTGATAAGTCGCACTTTCTGCAACAGGTGTCCATCTAAGTTTGACTTGCGTTCCAACTGATACAGGTTGTGGAACCACAGGTTCTGGCTTTTCAAGACCTTTTACAATGAATTTCGCACCATTGGCTTCTGTCCAAACTGATCTAATCAATTTGCCTTTTTCTTCTTTTACAGCTTGTACCTGCCAAATGTAATTACCTGAATTAAGATTTACAGTAATTTCTGTCTCTAGTAATTCCTGCAAAACTGTCCATTGAATCTCTTTACTTTCAGCTCGTTGCTCAGGATCCAGCGCATAACGAAGATTATAACTTGCAGCACCTTCTACCGGATTCCATTTCATAGTTACGTTTTGGTTTTGAACAACCACAGAATCACCAGGGAAATCTGGCGCAACCATTACTTCTGGGGCTTGTGTACAACTAACAAACACAAGCAAAACAATAGTAAAACTCAAAAATAAAATACCTTTTTTCATAAAATACCTCCTTTTAGAATGTCGTCTTGTATATATTATACCATTAGTTGGAAAAGATTTTATCTTTTTTCAGCGATGATAGAGTAATTTAACTTTCTCTTTACCTCTACCTTTTATGGTATACTCTAAAAGAAAAAAGTCCACAAACAGGAGTGATCAAGATGCCTTTATCAGTAAAGCTTAAGGAGTCGTTAAAAGTTATTGAAGATAAACTGGGATATGTTCCAAAACCTAAGGCCGGGCTTATATTGGGGTCTGGGCTTGGGTATTTGGCGGATTATTTTGAGGACAGGGTTGCTATTTCTTATGATGATATTCCTCATTTTTTGTCATCAACGGCCATTGGTCACGCCGGACATCTGGTGTTCGGGAAGTTCCAAGGCGTTGATGTGGTGGCCATGCAGGGGCGGTTTCATGCTTATGAGGGGTATGACGTCTCGGATACGGTTTATCCGGTTTATTTTATGAAGTCTTTGGGCATTGAGGGGCTTGTTTTGACTAACGCTGCCGGGGGGATTAACCTGGAGGTTGAGCCCGGGGATTTGATTGTGATTGATGATATGATCAACATGGCGTTCCGTAATCCTCTCATTGGGCCTAATGATGACACTGTGGGGCCACGGTTTCCGGATATGTCTTCTGTTCTGGATAAAAAGTGGTTTAAACGGGTTGAGGCTCGGGAGAAGGATAAGGGCAGAACTTTGAAGACCGGTGTGTATGTTTATTGTTTGGGACCTAATTATGAGACACCTGCTGAAATCCGGGCGTTTCGTACCCTGGGCGGGGATCTTGTGGGGATGTCCACAGTTCCCGAGATTATTGCTGCAAGGCATTGCAGTTTGAAGATTTTTGGAGTTTCCTGTGTGACGAATATGGCGGCCGGAGTTTTGGATCGGAAACTGACCCATCAGGAAGTCATGGATACGGCTAATCGGGTGAAACAGAAGTTTGAATCGTTAGTAAGGATTATCGTGGAAGAGTTGTAATGTTTGTCATCAAGGCAAAGCGCGGCAAGGAAAGAAAGGTTAAAAACCTGTATCCCAATTTGTTTAGAGATGAGATTGTGGATATCATAGGCGAAGGGGATTTGGGTTTGGCCAATTTGTTCTCTTCTGAGGATGAATTCATTGGGGTCGGCATTTTCAACAGGGCTTCAAACAAGCCGTTTCGGTTGCTTTCAAAGACACCTGTTGAAATCAATCAGAACTACTTTACTCATCTGTTTAAAAAAGCCTTGAAGCGCAGAGCGTTTTTGTTGAATTCAAGTTGTTTTCGTTTGATTAATGCCGAGTCGGATTTTCTTCCCGGTGTGATCATCGACAAGTACGATAATGTGTTTGTTTTTCAAATCAGGCATCCCTTTTGGGTGGATTATAAATCAGCGATGCTTGACAGCTTGTATGAGGTGTTTGATCATATCCAAGGAGTCTATGAACGCAGTGATTTTGAGGCTTCACCGGAGGAGTCCCTTCAAAGGCACAGTGGTTTACTCCGAGGTGAGGTTCCTGACGAGCAGATCATTGTTGAAAATGGCATTCAATATAAGATTTCTATTCCCAAGGGTCAAAAGACCGGTTTTTTTATGGATCAACGGGATAACAGGCTCTTCGCCGGTGAGTTGGTTGAACGTTATCAGCTGCAGGGCATGAAAGGATTGGACCTGTTTTCTTTTACCGGTTCTTTTTCTTTTGTAATGGCAAAATCGGGTATGGACACCCTGGGTGTGGATAAATCGTCAGTTGATATTGATTTGGCAAGAGAAAACGCAACGATAAATCATTTGGAGGATCAGTGTCAATTCATTTGTGAGGATGTTTTTGCCCTTTCGGGTTTAAAGCGGGAATACAAGATGATTATTCTCGATCCCCCGTCTCTTGTAAAGGACAAGCGTGAAAGGCATTTTGGCAAGCGGAAATTTACGGAACTGGTGAAAAAGGGGCTTGAATTTTTAGACACTCCAGGTATAATGGGATTGTGCAGTTGCGCTTATCATATTGGGATAGGCGAACTGGAAGAATCTGTGAGAAGGGGCTGTGAAGAATACGGTTATTCCGGGACCATTATTGATATCGGGATACAGGCATCCGATCATCCGTGGATGGTTCAAATCCCCGAATCTCTTTATCTTAAATGTCTTTGGGTCTATATAGACAAGTTATAGAGGATGATAACGATTGCTGTTTGATATAGAGCGGGAATTAAGCAGGCAGATTGACACCGGCACGTTGAATTACTGCATTCCCAAGTTTTTTGCTTTTGACGGTTTGAAGGTTCGAGAAATTGCAGATGGGAAAAGGGTTTTCGTCAATCCTTATGAATACTATACCGGTTGTATACGCAGGATATTTGATTATAAGTTAAGCGAAAGCAAAGAGAATGCCGGTAGTCGTTGGATCAAAAAGGCGACGATTTTCAAGTTAAATCTGAAAGCGGATTTATATTACAATCACAAGGGCTTTTGGATTCCGGATAATCGAAAGACCTTGGATTTTCCTGAAAAGGGGTCTTTTTTGAAGGGGATATCTTTGTTGCCCATGATAAAGGATATGGGGTATGATACGTTGTATATATCCGATGGTTTGGACAATTTATTCGATCTGAAAGAGGAGCTTATTGAGGATTTCACTCCCAACGATCAGTTTGAATCCTTTATCGAAGCTGCCAGACTTTTAAGATTAAGAATACTGACAAAGTTGGACCTAACCGGTATGACGTATATCAATTTCTGGGATTTTTTGGAGAAAAAACTGCTTTTTTTGAGCGAGATTTATTCCCTTGACGGGGTAGTTATTGAGTTGGATCCAAAAATAGAATTAACACCGTTATCTAAAATCATTGGCCGAATTAAGAAGTTTAACCCCCTATTTACGTTTGTTTTTTCCGCTCAAGGCAAAGGTAGTATGAAAGGCATCAAAAAGCTTGGATTTCAAGCTGTGTATAAAGATGTGCACAGGCAAATACAGGGATTGAAAAAGGACGAGATGTGTTCTTTTTTCAACTTTAGCGATGGTTCCACTCAAATTCCCATTATGTATTGTTTTGAAGATATGTTATTTAACGGTGATTTTTCACACGATTTTTTAAAGTTGGCAGTTTTTAATTCTTTTTTCCATTCATCCTGTATTCCCTGTATTCGCTCCACATTCAATTTAGGTGGAGATTGGAACCAAGTGAACGTTGAATTTTATCAGTTCATGAAAAAGATGTGTTTCTTAAAAAACCGATATTCAGGATTTCTCTCTGAGGACCTGGAGTTAAAGGGTGTCTTGACCGATTCGGAACGTATTTTTGGACATGTTTACAAAAATCCGGTTGAGGACGCAGTTTTAATCGTTTTGGCAAACACGGACAGAATAAGAGCCCACTGGATTACTGTCGATATTCATTCATTGGGATTAACACATTATCACAGAGTCAAGAGAAAGCTCGAATCATATGAAGACAAAGTATCTTATATAGATGTTGAGGACGGCTATATTCACGTTCCCTTACAACCCTGTGAGGGAACGTTGTTAACCGTCAGATAGACCAGAGGTGAAGGAATTGATTGAGAAACAACAGATAGAAGCGCGGATGAAAAGATTGGATGAGGTCAATAAAAAACTGGCTGACCCGGATGTGCTGAAAGATATGGACACTTATCAGGAGCTGGTGAAAGAGCGAGCTCATTTGGCACAGTTTAAGGAACAGTACGATCAATATCTGGAAATTGCCGATGAAATAGAAGAATACGAAGAATATGAAAACTCCGATGATGAAGAGCTAAAAACCATGGCTGAAACGGAGCTTCCAATATTAAAAGACAAGCTTGAAAAAATGGAAAACAAACTGGTCACCCTTTTGATTCCACCTGATCCGGTGGATGAAAACAACGCCATCCTTGAAATCCGAGCGGGAACCGGCGGGGATGAAGCGGCCCTTTTTGCAGGTGATCTGTTCAGGATGTATTCACGATATGCCGACATCAGGGGATGGAAAACGGAAATCATCGAAGAAACACCCACTGCTCTTGGGGGATTCAAGGAAGTCATTTTTAAGCTGAAGGGCAACGGGGCCTACGGTACGTTAAAATACGAGGGCGGTGTTCACCGTGTTCAGCGTGTTCCTTCAACAGAGGCAGGGGGCAGAATTCATACGTCTTCAGCTTCCGTGGTGGTTCTGCCTGAAATCACCAGAAATATTCAGGTGAACATTAATCCGGATGATTTGAGGATCGATGTTTACAGGGCATCCGGTGCAGGAGGGCAGCATGTCAACCGTACAGAATCCGCCGTAAGAATCACCCATAACCCCACGGGTATCGTCGTCATCTGTCAAAACGAACGCTCCCAGCATCAGAATAAAGAACAGGCCATGGGGGTCCTAAAGTCCAAATTATACGAGATGGAACGAAAAAAGCAGGAAGGTTCCATGTCTTCCAAACGATTGTCCCTGATAGGTACCGGTGACAGAAGCGAGAAAATAAGGACGTATAATTACCCGCAAAGCAGGATCACCGATCACCGGGTGGGTTTTACCACCTATCAGTTAAACAGTTATCTGGAAGGCGAAATACAAGAGCTGCTGGATTTTCTGAAGGCTGAAGATATTAAGGATCAATTGAAAGAGGTCTGATACGTGCTGGTAGAATGCCTGCTCTCCGTTTGCATCTTGATGGTCACCTTGAGTTTTTTGGTTGGTTTTTTGGGAATGTACAACATGGAGCTTGGCGATTTATTGGAAGATATTCATATAAGATCCAGGTATAATCAATCACAAATGATCTTTGAAAATGATATCTTCATCAGAAGGCATTCAACCATCAGCACCGCAACAAACGGTAAAAACAAGTTTTGTATCGGTTTTTGGGAATACACGGAAGGCGAGCTAAAGTATTTGATTTACGATATTCATCTCCAAAATGATTCTGAAAAGATTGGCCGTATAACCAGAAATTGCTTCAATCAACAAGACCTGACAGGCAGTGAAAGCGGGCCATATTGTCAAAGGATGATAGCAAATGTTTCTAACGGCATTTATTCAACGCCAAACCAGGTCAAATATCAACAGGACTATTCTGAATTTTGTAAAGGTACTGTGTCATTCAACGGAGCACTCATTCATGTCAATCTGGGGGATTATCATTATGTCTTTGAATAAAAAGGTTGGGGGAAAATGAAAAAAAAGCTTTCTTTTCTCATTGTTGTTGGGTTGACAATCTTATCAACATTCGTCTTTTCGGTACCAAAAATACTTGCCACAACCGATTCAATGCTCATTCCAAATGCACTTGCATTAGATGAAGCCAAAAACAGACTGTATGCCGGCTATTCAAACGGAAAAACAGTCGTTTGGAATATCGCCACCGGAGAACTTGCAGACATTATTTTTGACACGAATATCCAATCCTCAATTTCTTCCGTTGCCATTTCAAATGATTCCAGCATGCTTGCTTCCGGTCATAAAGACGGGACGATGGAAATTTGGAACCTTGATCCACTCCGAAAGCATGGGGATTTTATTCGTGAAGGCAATACCATTTGGGATATCCTTTTCTCAAGGGATAATCTGTATATATACACAGCCAACGCCGACGGAAAGCTCCGCAGATGGAACATCGAAACAAAAATACTGGAAAACATCTACACACGGCACAGGCGGACGGTCAATAGCGCGAAATTCTCTCCGGATGGCAAATACCTTGTTACAGGCTCCTCTGACAACGCCATCATCCTCTGGAATATTGTAGATGGAGAAATTGAAGATGTGATGACTGCCCATTCAGGATGGGTTACATCCCTTTCTTTTTCTCCCAACGGTCGGTATTTGATTTCCGGCTCAACGGATAAAAAAATCATGGTGTGGGCAATCCCCAGGGGTTACCTCCTTCGCGAATCTCAGGAGTTTCCCAGTGAAGTGTGGGCAACCGAATTCGTGAGTAACGAAGAAGTGGTGATTGGTGAAGCAAGCGGTGATTTAAGTTTATGGAACATGGAAACCGCCAAGGAAATCAGACGTGTGAAAAATGCCCATAACGCTTCCATCCGCGCCATCAGTCATTGTGAAACATCACACCATATCTTTACCGCCTCCAATGACGGCACCATCAAGATATGGGATGATGAAAGTCTTAATTTGATTGCCACGCTGGTCATCGCAAAAAATGAGGAATGGATCAGCTACATGCCATTGGGTAAATACATTTCCAGTATCAACGCTTTGAACAGAAACGATTTTTATATCAACGACGAGGGGGAACACCATCCGTTTGACAGATACAAAGACTTTCTTTTGAAAGTAGATTATCTTCCCATTGGGGACATCTTCGGCCCTGAAATTACATCCCTTAATTTACAGATTAATCCCAGGGATACCGAACTGTCGTTTAGCATAGCCGATGATTCCAATGTTAAAACGGTTGAAGACTCCATCAACACTTACACATTCGATGAAAGGGAAGTCGAATTGGCCATCCCATTTGATATTTGGAACAGAGACAGTTCGTTAATTGATTTACGAGCACTGGACAGTTACGGAAACGAAAGCAGGGAACAGTTTCAAGTGGCATTTATTGGCTTTCGTTTTTATATGAAAGAGGATTTTGAAGATCTGAAGAAAAACGCAGTGGTTTTATTAGACTCCATTAAAGACGGGGCGTTTGTTATCAAGGATGATTTGGGTGTGAGACATACCGTTCCAAAAGACAAGGTGATTTTAACACCTTATGCACCGGACATCAACATCGATATCATCTATCCGGACACCGGCTGGACTCAGACCAAATCCGGAATCGGTTCTGATGTCCAACAAATCATATACGATGTGGAAATCAGCGATATCATCGGTGTGGATGAAGTGGTGATCAACGATCAAGCCATTAATATCTCACAACCGGTTAAAAAATTTGAATCCACTCAAAGTCAAACCTTACACTTTGGGGAAAATCACCTCAGTATTACTGCTACAAATATGGAAAATATTGCCAGTACCGCTTCACTCACTATCGTCAGAACTGAAAAAGTTCCACCTGAAATCATCATGCCTCAGATTCCGAGTCAGGTTTATTCAGATCGATACACTATCACCATTGGTGTCCGTGATAATTTTGAAGTTGAAAAACTACTACTCAACAACGTCAGTTACACCATCAAAAAGCAATACGAAGAAATTGCGTTGGAATTACCCATTAACAGGGGGGAAAACATATTCAAAGTCCAAGTATTTGACTGGTTCAACAATTATGCAACCAGTCGTTTTGCCATAAACGGAGCTCGAATCATGTACGCCAATAAAGAAGGCGTCAAGGTTACTGACAGCAACGGTCAAATCTTAGACATTTTAATGATGGGGGATACAGTGGTAACTCTGGAGGAAACAGGTAGGTATTATCGTGTTTTGATTGAGGAACAAGAGGGTTTTGTTCTTTCCCGGGAAGTTCAATTGTCACCTCCGGATATCTTGCCACCGGGGTTGACAAACCTGCAGGCAAAGATCATGGGGGATCTTATTCTGATCACGGGTATCGCCTATGATGATGTATCAATAGCCAATATCAAAGTATCCGGGAATTATATCCTATCCACCAGAGAAGTCAACATCAATATTCCGAACTATCGGGTAGGCGTTGCCAGGGCCTTTGAATATAAACTCATGATTGCCTCAGAAGAACTGTTCCCCGTGGAAATAGAGGTAATGGATGATACAGGTAAGAGAACGCAATCAACAGTCATACCAAGATTATAAGTCCGAGGTGATTTAATTTGGTGTTTCTCGGTGTCTTTTTTTGCTTCGTTTTTGGGGCAGTAACGGGAAGCTTTTTAAATGTTATAATATTCAGGTATCAGGATGAATCCAAATCCATTGTCAACCCTAAAAGGTCCTTTTGCCGCAGTTGCGGCAAAACCATCCGATGGTATGATAATATACCGATTTTGAGTTTTTTTATCCTAAAGGGACGATGCAGGGATTGTGGAGAAAAAATTTCAAAAAGATATCCGTTAGTAGAAATACTAACCGCTTTGGTTTTTGTTATCAATTATTTCGTTTTCGGTGAAGTACTGGCTTTAATCGGCTCTTGTATCATCGGTGCATCGCTAATCGTTGTTTTTTTTACGGATTTGGATACCTTGACCATTTCCGATTGGAACAGTCTGTTTGTCTTGTTCGGTGGCGTTTTTATGGTTTGGTCCCGTGGAACATGGATGAGGGACCTTATTACGGCATTGGTCGTCTTGGGCGTCATGACACTGATGTATTTTCTTTCAAAAAAGGGCATTGGGTCCGGGGATGTCATACTGATGAGTACTGCTTCCTTGGCATTGGGTCCCTTTAATGCCGTTTTTTCGATTTTCCTGGCCAGTTTATTGGGAATCATCTATGCCATCATCACCGGAAGTAACATGAAAACCAAAGTTCCCTTCGGACCATTTTTGGCGATCGGGATTTATTTAGCGCTTTTAACTGGAGAGCAAGTATCGATGTTTTTAGGACGGCTTTATCAATAAAGCTGAAAAAGCAGGTGATATGAATGGAACACTATGAAAATGCAAATAATAAAAAGTCGTATGGGGGGATTCCTGAGATTCCTGTTGGTAGCCATCTTGCCCTCTTTTTTACAGATGAAGATGAGCTGAAAGATATTGTTTGTCCCCTATTGGAAAGGGAGATCAGCCAAAACCGTCGAGTTGTTTATATCCGAAACGGCGTTGACGTTGGGTGGATCAAAAGTTGCATAGAAAACTACAACCCGGATAAACACGAACACTTTTTGAAGGCTTGGACGGCCACTGATATTTCCCTGAGACGAAACGGGTTTACCCCTCGCACTCTGCTGGAACTCTTACAATCTGAAACCACTAAATCCTCGAATGAGGGTTTATCCGGTTTGACAGTGATGTTAGAAGTGACCAACGTGCTGATGCAGTTATTCCTTGAAGGGCGTTTCATGGATTTTTTTATCGACCTTCAAGACCAACTCGCCATGACAACCAATCGTTTCATTTTCCAATATAATTTATCAAAATTGGACAAACGGGTGTTACACATGATCATGACAGAACATCCTTGTTTGTTACATGACAACGAGTTGGAATTTAATCCTTTTTATACAAAAAAAGATGAATCTCCGGCAAAACGATTTCTCAGCCATGTCAAATCGTTGAACCTTTTAAAGCAGGAAAATGAAAGCGTGAAGTCTAAAAACCAAGAACTTCTATCCTGTAAACAAAGATTGGAAGATACGGTATCAGCCCTTAAAAACGAAATGAAAAGTCATGAAGACGAACTGCTGAGAATTAAGGAAGAAAACAAACAAAAGGTTGAACGAATCGAACGCATACAGGAACAACTGAAGACTGATCAGCGGGAAATTCAAGAATATAAAGATAAAGAAACGGCTTTACAGGAACAGTTGAAAAGAAAAATCAGAAGCATTGAGGATTTACAGAAAAGCTTCGATATCTTTAAACTCAGACATTCCAAATTCGAAGAAGAGATTACAACACGAGATGCAAGAAACGAGAAACTAAAACAACAACTAACATCCATGGAGAATCTGCTAAGGGAAAAAGAAAACCAAATCGACGCTTTAGAAGCTGAAATGGAAAGGCAAAAGGAAAATTATGAAATCACCCAACAGGCCTTAGAAGAATACAAAGCAGTCAACGCCGACCTGGTTCGTGAAACAGACTCCTTGGAAAATCAACTGTCAGAGTTGGAAACACAAAGAGACCGGCTAAAAGAAGAAAATCAAACGTTGTACCAAAAAACAGAAGAACAAAGGGAAGGATCAACTCAAGAAATAGAAGCCTTGCACGCTCAAATAGCTTCACAAAAGACTCGGATTGAAGAATTAACAACAAACCTGTCTCATACAAAAGAACAACTTCAGGAAAAAGAGGCTTTATCTCAAGAGCTAAAAGCGGCGAAAGAGCATTTGCAAACGCTTTTAAGTGAAAAGGATGAAACTCTGAATGACAAAAACCGCCAAATATACCGTTTTTCTTCATTGTACGATGAATTCAAGCAAAAGGCATCGGTCTTGAATGACGAAAAGCTTAGAATCGAGATAAAATACAAGGAAAATATGCATAAAGTGTCTTCTTCCTTAAAAAGCATTAAGGCCCATCATGATTTGGACAAACAGAAGTTGGAAGATGCAAAAATACAGTTGGAAACTTTAAAAGAAACGGTAAAAAAACTCACAACTGCTAATGAAACTTTAAGTCAAGAAGCCGGTGCTGCAAAAAAAGAGGTACAGGAACTCCGGATTTCCCTTGAGAACGTCGAAAGGCAAAACGAGAAATTACGAGATATTTTAAAATCAACCAATCAAAATGCCTCAAAAATAGAAGAAAATAATCTATCCTTAAAGGGAAAACTTTCCAAACTCCAGGAACAACAAGAAAAACTATTGGAAAGCGAAAAGACATTGACTCAAGAAAGAGATCACTTGAAATTGGAAATGGAATCCTTACAGCAAGTGAGCAGAGAACAGGTAGAACAGCTACAGAAGAAGTTGGAAAAATCTTACAACACATTGCACAATATCCAAATGGAAAAGGCCCAATTACAATCGGAAATTGAAAAAGCACAGCACAGTTTAGAGGTGAATCAAGATCGTATCGATGAATTTGATTCAGAAAATAAAAAACTAACTGAAATTATTCAAAAAGCAAAAGAAAATGAAGAATCCCTTCGAGAAAAACTATCCTCAAGTGAAACGGAGCTTGAAAGGGTTTTGGTAGAAAAGAAAAGGGTAAACGAGAAATTGGATCATGTAAACAATTCTCTGACAAAGTTACAGGAAAGGCATTCCCGTTTACAACAGGATTTGGAGGAAATGCGTAACGCCGTTGGTAACAGGGATGAGATGATTAAACAAAAAGATACGCAATTGGAGGGGCTAAAAGCAGAGCTGAACTTGAAGAACGATGAAATTAAGTCTCTACGCGACAGTTTGGAGGATATGAAAGTTCACACGGCTAATGCGGAGAGACAGAAACGAAGGATTCAAGAGGCTTTGAATCAACATAATCAAGAAAAGGAACAGCTGAAAACGGAAGTAAAAATGTTGAAATTAATGATAGAGGAAAAAGAAGGTATACTCAGCAAGGAAATGAACAACATCATTCAGTTGAAGGACGAAATCGAACATCTCAAGTATGATAAATTATTGCTGACAAGGGAAAAAGATGCACTGATTCAAAAATTCAATCTAATTGAGAAAAAACTCAGTTCGTTTGGTGCACTTTCTTCAAACGATAACCTGGAAAATTATCGTATGATGCAAATTAGTAAATCTCTATCGGATAATAAACCATCTGAGTAGTTTGTAGTATGCTAAATAAAAAAAAGCTTTTCTTCACAATATTCCTGTTCTATATGTTGTTGCTTTGTTTCCTGCTTTTCAGTGGAGATTTGGGTTTTAATTATACCCGATATCCTTATCAAGATAAATTTCTTCATTTTGGAGCTTTTTTTCTAGGTCAAATACTGGTCTTTCTGACTGGAAAATTCAAAAGTTTTATTCATTATTTTTGTTATAGCGTATTTTTAATACTCCCTGCTTTAACAGAAATAATACAAGAGCAACTTCCTAACCGTGTTAGGGATTTTTCAGATATGTTAGCCGGATATATGGGAATCTTAACTTGTATTGTGCTTTGGTATCTGATAAAATTCTTACACAAATATTTCTTTCTGAAGGAGCGTTAATATGTGCAGAATGATGGCTGTTATCTCAAAAAGACTGGAAGTAGTTGAAGACTGGATAGAACCGCTTGTTCAACAATCCAGATATGGTACTAAACATCCTCACGGGGATGGTTATGGGGTTGCCTTTTACGAAAGCGGTCAACTTCATACAAGAC
>JASUTC010000037.1 GCA_030445775.1 Thermotogaceae bacterium
AAATCTCGCTGATTCCATATGGATGTGCAAGGCTTCGGATATCACAATTTCCATATTATATTGAATAATTGATTGAAAACACAAGAAGAAAGTTTAAAATTCGGGAAGCATATTCAAGCTTCCCGTTATTTTGTTAAAGAGCCTTTCACAGTTTTTTTGGGAAGCTCAGTACAACCGTCGTCCCTTCGTTTTCAACACTTTTGATGGTCATTTTCCCCTGATTTAATTCCAAATGTTTTTTGATGATGTTAATACCTAGCCCTGTACCGGTCTCATGCTGAGTACCAGGCGTAGAAGTGATTAAGCTGTTTGAAAGGCTTTTCAATTTGTGTTTGGTCATTCCTATCCCATAATCCTTGATTTCTATTTGTACTTCCTGGCCCAAATCGTTATGGGTAATTTCTATTCGACTGTTTTCGAAGGAAAATTTCATCGCATTACTGATGATATTTCTAAAAATGATGAAAAGACTTTGTTTATCCGCCATGAGGGTTACATCTTCCAAACCCATCGGAACTAACTTGATCCGTTTGCTTTCCAAGGGAAGTTTTAACATTTCCTGTGTTTTTTGAATGATTTCCAAAAGACGAACCCTTTCTCTCTTGATATTCAGATTTTCCAGGTTTATTCTAGACCATTCCAAAAGGTTATCCGTAATGGTAAACAAACTTCTTGATGAAACGTAAATATCCTTGATAAAGGTTTTGAGTTCTTCAGGTGGCAATTCATCGTATTCATCATAGATGATTTGTGATAAATTCAGGAGTCCGTTAAAGGGATTCCTTAAATCATGGGCCAGTACGGAAAAAAGTTGGGTTTTTTCTTCATTCAATCTTTGTAACTCCATTTTCTTTTCATTCAGATTATTGAAAATGACCTGATAGGGTTCATTAATACCGGTTTTTATAATTGAACGATAAATCAGATAGAAGGAAACGATTTTGGCAAAATGGCCAAGAATATTGGAAATGCCGTAATTGTGAATGTAAATGGTGAAAAACAGTTCGGATATGATGGTAACAATAAACGAGAGCAAAAGGGAATACAGGATGGCTTTGGGAAAGCGATCTTTATTTTTATAAAGGCCGACAATGGCAAGGGATAAAATTCCTATTATAATCAATTCACTCACGATTTTGAAGGGTGTCTGTCCAACGCCTTCGATAAAACATTCTGGAAAGACTTTAAAGACAAGAATCAGCAAAATGAAAATGGTGGAAATGATGGCGTATATCACCATAACCCAGATGGCATTAACCCGTTTCTTCCTTTTTAGGAAATAAAAACCAAGTAATAAACTGATGCTTTCCATGAAACGTCCCACGACCCATAATTGATTGGCATAGAAATCGTAATCGGGAAAAACATTCATCCCGGAATAACCCAAAGTGTGTAAAAAATCAAAATTCGCAACAAATAAATAGGTTAAGCCAATGAAATAGAGGTAGTAATTGTCAATGACATGTCTGGAATTCCAGGTGATGATAAACATGACTATGGCTATTACTATCGAAAACCCCTCAGCATAAGCGTGAAACAGTAAATAATGGCTGGATAACAGCCACAGAGCAAAGAGTATGCTGGAATAAAACAGAATCATCAACAGAATGTTTTTTGAATTCATTCGAAATAGGTTAAACAATAGAAACGCTTTGAATATAATAATTAAACATATCTGAATAGTACCTCCGATGAGATTAGGAATACTTTTAAAATTAATAACTCATAATTTTCTATTCCTTTTATCAGAGTAATTATATCAAAGATTGATAAAGCTACAAAACTATTCTTTCAATTCAGTCTATTTATTTAGGTCTGGAATAAATTGTTTAAGACTTTTTCTGTGATTTCCTTGAAACCCCATTACCGGATTTGCACATATCATTGAGTTTAATATAGCTTCTTCGGTTGATTCCATAACGGATTGAAAGAGTGCATCAAGATGTTCGTCATGTAGGACCTTCATGTTTTGAAAACAACTGCTATTCTTATGATGGAAGTTTCCGGTTGAAAAAGCGATAACAATTTCTCCTGAACCGTGAGAGGTGAACGATCCCGTCCTGGCTATACCGTTTTGAACTCTTTTGCAAATCCTTTTTAATTGTCGTGAATCCAAAGGAACGTCCGTTGCGACGATGGTGATAATCGAGCCATTATCTTTTTGTTTAGAAAGTGTGTCTTCTTTTTTTATCGCTTCACCAATCTTTTCTCCATTGATCATTAAATCTTCCAATAACCCATGATTGGATAAGACCAGCACACCCAAGGTGAAAGGTTTGGAATCAAATTCTATCAGACGGGAGGCCGATCCGATGCCACCCTTTAATTGATAACAAGACATCCCCTTTCCGGCGCCAACATCGCCTTCGGAAAAATCTTCTTCTGCATTTTTAAATGCCGCAAACAAATGCTCTTGTTTTACAGCCCTTTTAGCGATGTTGTTCAAATAACTGTCGTTGCATTCAGCCACAACCGGGTTGAAGCTTTTCAATTCAACACCTTCTTCACCACATTTACAGATCATATAATCAAGCAGCGCATCTTGCATCAATCCCACGTTTAATGTGTTTGTAAGAACGATGGGGCTTTCCAGTTCTCCCAGCTCATCGATTTGAACCAAACCGGTGGTTTTCCCGAAGCCGTTGATGACAAAAGAAGAACAAACCGGTCGGTTAATGTAAGGATTTTCCGTTCCGGGAATGATCACCGTACAGCCGGTTTTGTGTTCAGCTGTATCAATCGTACAATGACCGACTTTAACGCCCTTTACATCGGTAATTTTATTGCGTTTGCCCTTTTTCATCTTTCCTATTTGTATTCCGTAATCTGTGATGCGTTTTTGATTCAAAGTAATCACCTCTTGTTTGATTTGCTTTTGTTAAATTCTAACATAAGAAATCATTGACACACTCTGTACTATATGTTATAATACAGATAGATTCGGAGGTGTTGCAATTGTGGATGCGGATAGAATTAAGGTCCCCACTTCCCGTTTATAAACAGATTAAAATGGGGATCAAAGAAGCCGTTATGAAGGGCCAGTTTCAGAGAGATTCTCAGATTCCATCTATCAGGGAGTTGGCGAAGGATATACAAGTGAATCCCAATACGGTAGCCAGGGCATACCGGGAACTTGAACGGGAGGGGATTATCTTTTCCAGACCGGGCATTGGGTTTATGATAAATGTTAACAAGGAAGGCATTAAAAGTCAATTGTTAGAAGATCTTGAGGGAGAATTGTCTCCCCTTGTGAGTCGAATGAAGAAAGCGGGTATTACAAAAGAAGATGTCAATGAGGTGATCGACAAATTATGGAAAGAATAAAAGCGAATGCGACAGAAAAAAAGGCGTTATTGATTCAGGGATTGGATAAAACCTACAGAAGCGGAGTGCACGCCGTTAAAGGGGTTGATTTCACAGTGGAAGAAGGTGAAGTACACGCCTTATTGGGTCCAAACGGGGCCGGCAAAACCACTACGATTAAATCCATCCTGGGATTTATCAACTACAAAGGCGATATCAAAGTCTTTCAGGAGGATATTGACTCCGTTCGGGCGAATGTTGCTTTTGTTCCTGAAGACAAGAGTTTCTATGAATTCATGACACCGGAAGTTGCGATTAAGGTCTGCAAAAGGATTATTGACCAATTCGATCCCAATACCGCCTTTGAATTTATGCGAAGGTTTAACCTGCCAATGAAAAAGAAGATCAAGGGGTTTTCACATGGGATGAAAACAGCGCTTTATCTGAGTTTGTGTTTGGCACAAAAATCGTCTCTGTATATCTTTGATGAACCTACTTGGGGTCTGGACCCCATTAGACGGGATGACGTACTTGAAATCATACGCAATTTGGTCATCGACGGAAAAACGGTACTGTACACCTCTCATATCATTTCCGAAGTAGAAAAGATCACCGACAGAATATCCATCATGTTTGATGGTAAGATCCTTTTTTCAGGGTATACAGATGATATCAAGGCCAATTACAGGATTTATTATCTTCCCCTTGATTTTAAGCTGCCACAGGAATTGGAGTATCTTTCGGCCAAAAGAGACAAAGAGAAATTGATTGTTTTAACGGGAGATGAAACCGCGATCGAAACCTTGAGAGGGGAAGCAGATACTCAGGAAGTTATACCCAACCTGGAGATATTCTTTCAGACTTTATTAAGGGGGAAGAATTATGTTTAATAAGACCATAATGGAAATGAAATTCAGAATCATTATATTTGCACTGTTTTTTGTGCTGATGTTGGTGTTTTTGATTGTGACCAGGCCGTTCATTGATGAGATGTTTTCACAAATGAATATCGGCAGTGAACAAATGGAGAATCTACCGGACTTTTTTAAAAATATTCTGGCTGAAACCGCCCAGGTTTCAAAGATGATGGAAGATGATCAATATTTCTTGATGTCCCAATGGTATTCCAAAAACTTTGGTCAATTTTTACCTCTTTTTGCGTTGATCATGACGTTTACCATTTTTGCAAGGGAAGTGGATAAAGGGACCATCTACTTTCTGTTGGCAAAGAAAAACAGACCGGCGATTTTTTGGGGAAAGACCTTAACAGGGTATTTCGTAGTGATTGGATTAACGGTTATCTTTTCATTCATAGCGCCAATTGCCATGATGTTATCGGGATATAGCGTGACTTTTTCACCACAATTGTTTGTCCTCATCGTTCAACAACTCATCGGTGTGACTTTTTTCTACAGTCTGTTTTTACTTTTTTCCGTCTTGTTTAACGATCAAATCAAACCGATCCTTGTAGGAATTATCGTTATCGTGGGACTTCCCTTTTTATCAATGTTTGAAAGTGTCAAATGGCTGAATCCCTATCCTTATATTCTGGGAACCCAGGTGATCAGCAATGGAACATTTGACGGGATTTATTCCCTGGCACTAATGGTGATAACGGCAATTATCATTTGGACCGGATTGGAAGTCTTTAAAAGAAAGGAATTTTAATCGTCCTCTTTGATATAGTTAAAGGCCTTGAAAATCCCTTTCAGGGCCTTTTCTGAGTGTTTCAAGGCATCTACACGCCATAGATGATCAGAAGGGTAAAACATCTGGGTATATTCTGCCTTGTAATGCTCTAAAATGTTCGGGGAAACAAGTCCCTTTTTAATCTTTCGAGCATTGATCGTATTTCTTAAGGATTTGAGAAGCCCTCCCAAATCATCTCCGTAGGTTCCAAATTCAAAACTGCATGCGTAAAATGATTTTTCCGGTACATGAATGCGTTTCAAGTGATACAAATAATCGATCATATCCCCATTGATGGAATAGAATTCTTCCTTGTCAGTCTTTCTTACATCGGGATATGAAAAAAGGCTTTTTAACTTGGAAGAGGAATGTTTTTCCAAAGCTGAATTCACAATCAGCATCTTGTCCTTTGGCCCATAACCCGTGTGCAAATCGATAAAGACCATCTTGTTGTAGTCTTCTTCAAAGAGATTTTTGAAAAGTTCGATCATGACTTCTGTGGAACGCTCATAACCATTGCCACCGTAATAAAGCCCATCCGGTGATGAATATTGACCACTTAACAGGGCCTCTTTGAATTTTTTGGGTTTGGTACGAATGAGTTGTCCCAGAGTGGTAAAAAAGAAGTCAATCTTGTTAAACAGAGGATCTCCCAGTACCGTTGTGCTTTCGAAGTAGTCCCGTGCGGACATATAAGCCTTATTAGGGGTAATGTTGTCCCAGCTTCTGACAAAATTCCTGTTTAAATCCACGTTGTTTTCGTTGTTTCTTTCGTAGCGAGCCATGCCATAGGGATTAATCCCGTGAATCAATAAAACAGACGTGTCCTCAGGAGAGATAATATCCTTAAATTGATCCACAAAGAAATTGATCACGGCAGCTCCCACATACCCTTCAATACCGTGCAAACCCGAAGTGATGCATAGCAAATTATTTTTAACCGTTGAGTTGAACCGGGCGAAGTCAATAAACCGGTTTTCAACAACTTCTTGATCCCATATTCTTACATCATTCCATGCGTTTTTATAATTGTTAACCGCCTCGTGAAAAGCCTGTCTTGACTCTTCATACGTCTTACTGTAGTATTTCATGTAATCAACCATCGAACCACCTCTGCTATTGTCCGTAATTCATTTTTAAAGCCAGATACAGGAAAAGAATTGTCAATACAAAAATCGTCAGCTGAATCTTTAACGTCCATTTGAACCATTTGGTATATGAGACCGTTGTCAAACCAAGACTGATTAAAAGTGCTGCGTTTGTGGGGTAAATGATATTGCTGAACCCATCCCCAAATTGAAAGGCCAAAACGGCCATTTGCTTATTCAGGCCTATCATTTCAGAAAGCGGTGCCACAATGGGCATGATCAGAAAGGCCTTGGCACTTGCCGAACCGATAAAGAAATTCATAAACAAAACCAATCCGTAGATAGTAAGAATCGCGATAAAAGGTGTTGCGTTCTCCATCCGTAAAAAGGCGTAATTCAAAATCGTGTCCATAATCCCGCCCTCTGAGATGATATGTTTCACACTGCTTGCCAGAAGGATCAACAATACCCCGGGTAGAATCCCCAGAAGTCCTTCTAAGAAGAAACGCCCAACCGTTCTTAATTTGGCCTTCATGATCAAACCGGAACCCAACCCGGCAATCAGGAATAAAAAGGCGATGATCAGCAATGAATAATCGGCAATGAAAGGATTTAGTGTTGCAACGATTAGATATATAAAAAGGACAATCAAAATCATGGCAAAAAAGACGATAGCAGCATTTGTCTCCTTTCTCCCATCTTCTTCTATTATAACCTTTCCGGATAATTGTTCTTTTCTGCTTTTATCTTCTTCGTAAACATAAGAGGCCTTTGGATAAGCTTCAATCTTTTTCACATGACGACGTAAAAAAAGCAACACTACACAATAAACGATAAAAAAGATGATCAACCTGAAAAATGATCCCGAGAAAACGGGAATACCGGCAATGGTTTGGGCTACGCCAATAGAAAATGGGTTTGAAACGGCAGCTGAAAAACCAAACCCCGATGCCAACAGTACCATCCCCAAACCGGTGAGAGAATCCCAACCCAGTTGAAAAGACAGCGTGATAACGATGGGGATCAAGGCAATCACTTCTTCAAATATACCCATAAACGCTCCCAGGCACATGAAAACGAAGGTAATCACAGCCAGAAGCAGATGCTTTTTTTCCTTAAACCGTTGTGCGATTCGGGCAATCATCCCCGTTAAAACACCCGTTTTATTCAGAATATTAATGGAAGCGCCAATGATACACAGAAAAAGAATAATTCCGATAATAGTGATATTACCCGGGGCAAACAAAACTTCTATCGGTGCTGTATATACCCTCCAAAAGGGAAGGGGGTCTTGTGAAGAATAAGTAAATGATTCGGGAATGATTTGTTGAGAGCCTTCCACCATATCTCGTTCAAAGGAACCGGTAGGAACGACCCTCGTTAAAATTCCAGCAAGCGTCATGAGAATCAACAGGATGATGACGGCTATTAAGAAGGTTCTTTTACTGATACTCACAGTACTTTTTTCCATTTGCTTACCCCCCTGTCAAATTGATGGTTTTTCAGCCCAAACGAGTTGTTATGTTCTGGATTATATCATTATCATGGGCAGATCATAAAAAAATGGCGAGTTTTGAATTGTATGTAGTTAGCATTCTCTGGTTTCTACTGTGTTGAAAATAAAATTTATCTTGTTGAATAATCGAAGAATTGGAAAAGGTGATATTTGGATAGTATGGATGTTAATTATTATGAGAACTATGAAGCTTTGAAGTGTGAGTGAAAAAACGGGCCTTTGGCCCGTTTTATTATTGTTGATACACTGTTTCACCCTGTGAACAGGTTTCTTTGATTTTTAAAGATTTATCCACTACGACAAAACTGGCAACGCCACCCTCGCGAATGTATCCGTATCCCTCTTTTGAGATACCGAAGAAATCAGCTACATTGGAAGTGAAAATCTTCAAGCATTTTTCAATTGAGTGGCCATTGTCTATGGAGAGATGTTTGAAAGCCCTATATAATGTATCAACCGGTGCGGTTTTTACAGAGACAAAGTTTCCCTTTTCGTCGAAAACCGGCATGGAACCCCATCCGTCAGAGGAACATAGAATATTTTCTACCGGGACATTTTCGTTGAGAAGGATGTTGATACCTTCTATGGACTTTTCTCCTGCCGTAAAGTCGATGTAACCCCCGTAATTCTCAATCCAATCTTTTCCCTCCTGTAGCGTTTGTGCTGTTCTGTTAATATGAGTGGGAAGCATTTGATGAGGTGAAATATCACCAAGAGCTATAGCCTCTCTAAGTAATTCCAAGCCTGTTTTAACAGCGCCTATGTGTATAATAGCCTTTCCTGCTTTACTTGAAAGCATTCCGGCTACCCTGGTTTTCAAGAGTATTCGCCTGAATTCATCTATTGTGATACCGGAGCTTCTGTGGTCGGAAATAGCGATTTCGCCAATACCAATGTATTCGGGAATAAACACGATATCTTCCTGTAAATCATTTAAAAGCGTTACCAGGGGTAGAGAGTAGCTGCCCGTCATGAGGAAGGTTTTCAAGTTATTATGTGTGAATTTTCTAGCTTGTCCCAAGAGTTCTCGATGGGTTCTTGTGACGCCATCTGTTCCTAAAACACCAATGACGGTGGTTGTTCCTGATTTGAAAAAGTCCTCTTCACATTGTGGTGTGGTTCTTGTGAAAAAGCCCCCTTCACCACCGCCACCAATAATGTGGACATGACCATCAACAAAGCCCGGAAAGCAAAGATAATCCGAATAATCTTTTATTTCAGTCTCCCGGGCAAAGGGTGGCTCTATTGTTTCGGCAATCTTGACAATCTTGTCTGCGTATAAGAGTATATCTCTTTTGCCTGTATCTGCTGGTGCATATATTTGAAGGCCTTTGTATAATTTGAATTTAGACATGGCTGACATTCCTTTTCGCTTCAATCTCTTTTTCAACCAGTTGAGCAAATAAACCCATAAGTCTCCTTGTGATTTGACCATCAACCGGAAAGCTCTTTTCTCCAATTTTGTTAACAGGCATTACTTTGGAAACGGTACTGGCCAGGAATATTTCTTCTGCGTGCTGGATTTCGTCTAAAAACACCCTTCTTTGAACAACGGGTATTTGGGCTTCTTTACAGAGTCCAAGGACCTTTTTTCGGGTAATTCCCGGAAGAATATTGTCAATTTCAGGTGTTGCGATGATTCCGTCTTTCACCAGGAAATAGGTGGAACTCCCTCCCTCAGTGATGTATTTTCTTTTCTTTTCATCTACACGGAACATCATGGAATCATAGCCCTTTTGATCGTAGGCAAAATTTTTCGCCAGGCAATTTGCCAATAAGTTGATCGTTTTATGTTCGCAAAGTTGATGTCTAAAATCGGGATAAACGGTTAAGGAAACACCCTTTTTCCAATTTTCCGGATTAATATGTCTCAAAGGAATAGTGAGAATAGCAAAGGTCCCTTTATGTTCTTTACGAAACCTGTGTTCCCGATATTCATCATCGCCTCGGGTCAATTCCCAGTAAAGTTCACCATCGTAGAGTTGATTCTTTTCGATTAAATCAACGGATTGTTGATAGCAATCATCAGCCGTGTAAGGAAAAGGGATTTTAAAAAAATCAGCACTTTCTTTCATGCGTTTATGATGATCTTCCAAGAACAAGGAAATCCCTTCAACAATTCGAATAACCTCAAATAAGCCGTCAGCAAAGGTAAAGCCCCTGTTCTCTATTCTGAGATTCTTCTGATCTTTATCCGTTAGTTCTCCATCAAGATAACAGTACATAATATCACTTAGAATGTGGGATACAGCTTATTGCCATCGGCTTTAAATCGGAATTTTTGGGGCTCTTTCAACAAGAAGCAGGAGTCCAGGTCATGATACGTGAATGCCCCTGTACCGCATGCAAAATGGACGCTTTGCCCCATACCGATTCCGCCTTCACCCATACAACCGATCATCAATTTTTTATTTGCTGTTTGGGCGATTTCCACAATCGCCAGGGCATCAGAAATGCCGGATTTCATCAGTTTGATGTTGATATAGTCTACACAGTCTTCCCGAACTAGCCGCAGGGCATCGTATTTGGTTTTACAGGTTTCATCTGCCCCTACCGGATAATGACAGTTATTTCTCACCAGCCGCATGCCGTCAAAATCGTATACATCCACCGGTTGCTCGAAGATTCGAATGTTGACACCGTTTTTATACATCTGATCGGCAAACTGTATCGCTTCTTTGGCGGTATATCCCAAATTGGCATCTACGATATAGCCGGCACCTTCAGTAGCTTCAGCTACAGCAAGGACACGATCGATGTCGTGATTCAGGTCTTCTCCCACTTTGAGCTTTAAGGTGGTAAATCCCTTGTCAAATGCCTCTTTTGCCCGGATAACCGTTGTTTCCAAATTATCGATGCCAATGGTCAAATCGGTTTCGATAAAGTCCTTTCTTCCGCCGAGCAACTGGTATACGGGCAAATTAATCGTTTGGCTGAGTCCATCCAGAACGGCAAATTGAACGGCTGCTTTTAAACTGGGAGCCGTTCTTGAAAACTTATCAATCTGATCAAAAACCCTTCGATAATTTCTGACATCCAGTCCGTTGATTTTATCCAATATCTCATCTCTGTATTTCAAAAGGCCTTCAAAAACCTCGCCGTTCACACGAAAAGACCTTGATGCCTGTCCCAATCCAACAATGCCGTTATCCAGCAAAAGTTCAACAGTGATAACTTTTGAAGAAGTCGCCACACTGTTTGTGATGTGAAATGGTACTTCGTATTCAAATTCTTCCGCCTTAAACTGCAGATTCTTTATCACACTCATGATTTATTCATCCCTTTCCTTATTATCTGTGATTTCATCAAAGGCAATGATCTCCTTGATACTGACGGTATCTTCGGCTTCCACTGCCCCGGTATCCGTTTCCATTTCTCCCGTTTGATTATCGTACGGGTCGTTTCGGATGTATTGCTTTTCAGGGAAAAACGGTGCCATGAATCCGGTTGTCGTTACCATCCTGAAGGCATCCAGATTTCCAAAGTAGAACTCGCGGTATTCCTCTTTGTCCCTTCTGGCACCGCCAAAAGAACAATCCACCGGGAGCCATCCATAGGGTTCGCAGTAGAAGAATGCCCAGTCATGATTGCCCGGAGTGATGGGGTTTGCATACCATCCGGATTGCCATCGTGCAGGGACACCACAAATACGGCACAAAGTGATAAACAGCAAGGCCTGTACACCGCAGTCTCCTTTCAGGTTCACCGCTGCGTAGGTGGAAAGGTCCTCATAGAATTTGTATTCTTTCATGAATGAATATTTCACATTCAAGGTAACCCAATCGTAAATTCGCTTGGCGATCAAATAAGGATTTTTTTCGTCTCCTTTGATTTGACCAGCCAAATAACTCAGATAGGGGGTAAAGAAGATATGAGGCAGCTGTTCCTGCAGATAGGCATCCATGTTTAGCTTGGGAACAGTCACTTGCTGAGGGTCTACATTGGAGATGATTTCGGTGATTCGGTATTCAAATTCCACACGGAATGACAGTTCTTCAGATTGATTATACGGTCTTTGTGTGAAAAGCGTTCGCTGCGGATGATTATTTCTCGATACCGTGAAATCTTTTATGGAAGTCTTGATGCGAGACGATACCCGTTGCTGCAAATCGGATTTGGGTAAAGGCAGCCAACATTTAATGATAGTGGACTTCTCTGGGGCCTTCAGCAGCGTTTTGGTAAAAGTGCCTCTGACGCGGTAAGCCTTTGGTGAATCCCCTCGAAGCAATTCATCCAATCTTTTGTGGAGAAGTTTTTTGGACGCTTCCCTTTCCTTGTCCGGAACCTTTCTCTCGTTGTAGGTAGGTTCGGCAAAACACAAATTCTCCGCAAACCGTCTTTCAAAAAAACGTTCACCATCAATCTGTACAAAATCCAGTCTTTTTTCCTGTACCAGTTTGTGAAACTCATCATCCGTGATGTCTTGTATCTGTGTTTTGAGTTGCTTCATTGCGTCTTTTTCGTTGTGTTGATAATTTTTTCTGACCCTTCCTATTCGGTAAAGCTCATATTCAAGACGATCCCTTAAGAGTTCCGGAATTTCCTTTTTTAAAAGATCGTTGATCTTCTGTTTTGCTAAGGCATAATCCCCTTGTCGTTCACAATCGGCAATCGACTCAGGCAATGGAGTGCATAAGAACTGCATGTGTTCAACCTCCCCTGTTGGTTATATGAGAGGGAAATGGCACTTAACGAGATGCCCTTCCCTGATTTCTCTTTCTATCGGTTCTTCCAGTTTGCATTTTTCTTGAGCGTATCTGCATCGGGTGTGGAACCGGCACCCTGATGGCGGATTGATAGGACTTGGAATTTCCCCCTTGGCGATAATCTTGTCCCGTTTTAAAAATGGATCCGGTATGGGATTGGAACTCAACAACAACTCTGTATACGGATGTGCCGGACTTGTAAAAACATCTGCCTTCTTTCCTTTTTCAACAATCTGCCCCAGATAAAGCACCGCAACGTAATCGGCTAAATAATCAACCACAGACAAATCATGAGTGATGAACAAGTACGTCAGGTTTTCATCCCTTTTGGTCTCTTTGAGCATCTTTAAAACCATGGCTTGAACCGATACATCCAAAGCGGAGGTGGGTTCATCCAAAACGATAAACTCAGGATTAAGAACAATAGCCCTGGCAAAAGCAATTCTCTGTCGTTGTCCGCCCGAGAATTCATGGGGATAGCGGAACATATGTTCTTCTCTGAGTCCCACCTGTTCCAACACAGTTTTGATTCGATTTCTGATTTCCTCTTCCCCTATTCCTTTAAAATGGATTTTCATACCCTCACCAATGATTGTCTTCACCAGTTTTCTGGGGTGGAGGGAATTGTAAGGATCCTGGAAAACGATTTGCATCCTTCTTCTGAATTCCATAAAATCCTTGTTGTTGAGCTCAAAGATATTGACCCCTCTGATGATGACTTCACCACCGGTGGGTTCAATGAGTTTTAACAAGGTTCTTCCCAGGGTGGTTTTACCCGATCCGGATTCTCCCACAACAGCGTATGTGGAGTTCTTGGGAATAGAAAAGGTCACATCATCAACGGCACGAACAACTCGGACCTTTGAAAAGATACTTTTTTTGAGTTTAAAATGTTTTTCAAGATTTTTAATTTCAAGCAAATTTTCGCTCATTTGTTCTCACCGCCTTTTTGGGAATATAAGTGACATGCAACATAATGATCTTCCTCCACTTGGATAAAAGGCGGACGTTCTTTTTTACAGATTTCCATTGTTTGAGGACATCTTTTGTGGAACCGGCATCCGGAAGGCGGATCGACCAGATCGGGAACCGTTCCCGTAATGGCTTTAAGCTCATCCGTTCTGCCAATTTGTGGAACAGCTTTCAGTAAGCCGGTTGTATAAGGATGCATGGGTTTTTTGAACAATTTCTCTGTAGAGGCATATTCCGCGGAATTACCCGCATACATAACCAGAATCTTGTTGCAGAACTCCGCAACAACACCCATATCATGGCTGATCAGCATGACGGCGTTTCCCATTTTTTCAACCAAATCATCCAACAACTCGAGAATTTGAGCTTGAATGGTTACATCCAACGCAGATGTGGGTTCATCGGCAATCAATAATTTTGGGTTTGGCGCCAGTCCCATGGCAATCATCACACGCTGTGCCATTCCCCCGGAAAGTTCATGAGGGTACATGGACATGACCCTTTCGGAATCCAATCCCACGAATTCAAGCATTTCTGCTGCTGCCTTATATTGGCTTTTGATGGATTTGTTGTTGACTTTGCCCAAAACCTCAGCAATTTGAAAACCCACGTTCATAACAGGATTCAGAGACGATTTAGGTTCCTGGAAGATCATGGAGATTTCGTTACCCCTGATTTTCCTGACTTCGTCTTCCTTTAATTTCAAAATATCCCGGTCTTCAAACACGACGCTGCCGCTGATAATCTTTCCGGGTTCTTCTATCAGGTTCATGACAGCCCTTGAAGTAACAGACTTACCACAACCCGTTTCTCCTACGATACCCAGCCTTTCTCCTTTATTCATCCACAGTTCTACACCGTTTAAAGCCTTAATCACACCTCGGTAAGTGTAAAAAACTACATGCAGATCTGAGACATTCAGTAAATTTCCTCTCTTATCCATCATCTTTACCTCCTCAGCCTCGGATCCATCATATCTCTGATACCGTCTCCCAATAGATTAAATCCCAACACAACAATTGCTATGGCAAGACCCGGGAATGTGGAAACCCACCATTGGTCGATTAGATAACTTCTTCCATCACTAACCATGACACCCCATTCCGGGCTGGGTGGTTGAGCACCCAAACCAAGAAATCCGAGTCCGGCTGCGGTTATAATAATGGTTCCCATTCTCAAGGTTAATTGAACTAACACTGGGGATATAGTCATGGGAAGAACGTGAGAAAACATGATTCGGAAGTTACTTGCTCCCATAGAACGTATACTTTCAATATAGGGTTGTCCTTTTACGCGTAAGGCTTCAGCTCGTGATATCCTGGCGTATGGGGTCCAGTTTACCAATGAAATGGCGATAATCATATTCGCCAGATTGGGTCCAAGCATAGCCGCAAAGGCCATGGCAAGCACAAGTCGTGGAAAGGCCAGGAACATGTCCGTGATCCTCATCAGAATCTCATCAACAATGCCTCCAAAATATCCGGCTGTAACCCCCACTGAAATACCTATTAAACTACTGATGACGGTAACGATCAAAACGATCTGAATGGCTATTCTGGAACCGTACAAGATACGGCATAAGATATCCCGCCCAAATTGATCCGTTCCAAAAGGGTGCTCTGAACTTGGTGGCAAGAGCTTGTTGGAAAGGTTTTGCACATCAGGTTGATAGGGTGTCAAAAGTGGTGCGAAAATGGCGATGAACAAAAAGGCACCTATAATAATCGTTCCGACAATAGCTAATTTGTTCCTTCTCCATAGATACATGGTGTGTTTCATATCTTCGAAATAAGGCCTCATCAATTGAACCCATCCGGTCTTTGTTTTTGCAGTAGATTTACTCATACAATCACGTCCTCATCCTTGGATCTAAAACGGCATACAAAATATCTACGACCAAATTGGCGATGGAATACACAAAGGCAATGTAAAGTGTTCCGCCCATAACTGAATTATAATCAAGGAATAGAAGACCCTGAGTGATATATCTTCCCAATCCGGGCCATGAAAAAACGGTTTCCGTTAAAACGGCTCCTTCAAGCAGACTCCCAAATGTTAATCCGATTATCGTCACGGTAGGAATCAACGAATTTCTTAATGCATGTCGATTGATTACAACGTTCTTCTTCAGTCCTTTTGCCTTAGCCGTGGTAATATATTCCTGTTTGAGCACGTCCAACATACTGGATCGTGTGGTTCTTGCAATAGAAGCGGTTGCAAGCAAACCAAGAGCAAAAGCCGGCAATAAAATATGCCTTAGCGCGTCTTTGAATACTTCCCAATTTCCGGTTAAAAGTGAATCCAGTAAATACATGCCGGTAATGTGATCAGGCGGTATGGTAAAGAAATCAAGCCTTCCGGCAGCCGGAAGCCAACCAAGCCTGTAATAAAACAGAAGCAACAACAACAGCCCCGTCCAGAAAACGGGCATACTCACACCTACAATCGAAAAGATCCTTGAAAAGTGGTCGATGATCTTATTTCGATGAACGGCCGATAGGACACCAAGTACAATTCCAACAACCGTTGAAATGATAATAGCGAAGATAGTCAGCTCTAATGTTGCCGGAAAATAATTGTTGATATCCTGCATAACCGGGTTGTTGGTTCTCAGTGACAAGCCGAAATCTCCAACAACGGCACCGGTTATAAAGTTATAAAATTGAATAATAAGCGGTTGATCATATCCAAGCTGTGCCTCGACTCTTTTAATCACTTCATCAGGTGCGTTTCCGCCTAACATAGCAGATATGGGGTCTGCGGGGATGACATGTGCAATGAAGAAAACGATGCAGGCAACTCCGAATAAAACCAGAATCATTAATAAAAGTCTTTTTAGTATATAAGTCCAAATATTCATCTATACACCCCGATCTTAAAAAAACTCCAGAAATCAGACATTTCCCGACCTATATTAAGCCGGAAAATGCCCAATTGAATCACTTACACTGACTGCTAAGTCATCATAATCTGGAGTTTGTTTTATTGAATTTTATTTGGCAAATCCACCCCAATTAAAGGTCATGGAATAACCATAGGCTGAATCGTAGAAATTCTTCACTTCTTCTCTGACGCCCCAGTATTCTACAGACTGGTAGAACATGGCAAATGGTCCATTTAAATGCCAATATGTAGTCAGGTCTTCGTAAATCTGTTCACGTTTGTCGGGATTTGTTTCGAACCTTCCGGCCACCGCTAATGCATCGGCATAGTCATCATCCCAAGCACATCTGTAGGCTAATTGACCGGCATCGTAGCTTGCCATTGCCATTGCCAGGTTGTCGGCATCGGCATAGTCATTTCCCCAACCAGCGATAATCAATTCATGACCCTGAGCTCTGTATTTTGGGTACATTTGTGAGGCTTGCATAATGACGATTTCAGCATCGATACCAACTCTCTTAAGATCTGATTGGACTTTTGCCGCTTCGTCCTGTCTGGTTTGGGAGTTATTGGTTAGCAATTCACCGGCCATTATGACATCGACAATCTCATCGTAGTTGATGGCATATTTGATAGCCTGTCTGACTCTTTTGTCCTGTAAAGGTCCCCATGAAGCGTTCATAGCCAAATATTCGTTGGAATGTCCTGGTGTTTGAACAACTTTCACGCCATCCACTTTTGCCACTTCTTCTAACATCATTATTCTCTTGAGATTTGGTTTTTCACCGTAATAATTTTCATTTGCAGACATGGTGATCATCGTATTTCTTTCCCAAACATCGAGAACATACTGTCCGGCACCTGCACTGTGGTCTGTCAACCATGCATTACCCATATCCCCATCAACTTCATGTTCCAGTGCCACATCTTTGTTGATAACGCCACCCCAGCTGTTGTCCATAATACCGAGAACGATATTTTCAGCGTAAGGTGCATCAAAGGTCATGGATAACGTTTTTCTGTCAATTTCAACAATCTTTTCATCCATGTTGTCTTTGTTGATTCCGATGCTTTCAAGAAGCCATACGGAAGGGCTACCCAGTGATAAGTATCGTTTGTAACTCCAGACAACATCTTCAGCCAGAACTTCCGTTCCATCTGCAAATACGGCTTCATCTTTTAGTTTGAATGTGTAAGTCATGCCATCTTCAGAAATTTCCCAATATTCCGCCAGTTCTGGTTGGATAACCAAAGCTTCATCCACATTTTTGAAACCTACAAGATTGTCATAAAGGGCATTCAGCGTAACAGCCGGCAACACTTCGTAACAAATGGCAGGGTCCAACGAGATAAAGATTTCAGTATTGGCCGCCATGACCAATGCGTCTTTTGGGGTTCTTGAGGCTGCCCCAAATACTGTGAATCCAAACAACAACGACATAACTAAAACCAGAACAACAACGATGTTCAACTTCTTCATAAAAAAACACCTCCGTTAAGTTTCCCTATATCAGGGATTTTAAGTAAACGTCGAGATTCTTGTAACCTTCTTTTTCTATGTCCATGACTTTTTTAACATTTTGTTCAGCTTTTTCTTTACTGTTTAAGATGAGCATGTTGGTGATGATGTGTATGACTGCCAAAGGGGCTGCATAAGAGTTGATTCTCAATAATGAAGCCGTTTCACATAGAATGATCAACGATGCCACCTTTGAAGCGGGGCAGGTGAGAGAATCCGTCAACAGGCATATGGGTGTGGACCTTTTTTTCGCAATGCCGGAGACGAAATTAATTTCACGGGAATAGACCGGGAATGAAATCAAAAACAACACGTCCCTTTCCGACATTCTGTTTGTTTCCAGGGCAAAATCCGAAACCGATCCTCCTAAAACAAAAACAGGTTTTTCAATGACACTCAAGAGAGAATACTCCATCATCCTGGCCAGATTTGTACTCATCCCAAAGCCTGATATAAAGATTTTCTTCGCTTCTTCCAGGTATTTAACAACTCGGAATATTTCCCTTGCTTTGATCTTTTTAAGTGTTGTCTCTACATTTTTTAACTCGTTGTTTCCCAGCTTTTTTAACTGTTCTTCCTTGGAAGCGGAATCCAACGTGGTGAATTTGATCTTTTCATAGGGACTCAACTCTTTTTTGATTTCCATCTGAATGGTCTTTTTTAAATCGTTAAAACCCTCAAAATGCAATTGCCTGGAAAACCTGACAATGGAAGCTTTACTTACTTCCACCTTTTCACTTAATTGTGCAATGGTCATAAAACCCACTTCTGATTGATGGTCCAATATGTAATTACCGATTTTTTGATTAACGGGAGTCATGGTGGGAATCATTTCCAAAAGCCTTTGAACCATCTATAAACTCCTTTTTCTTGAAAATTGTTGTTTCATATTATAACATAAAGAAACAAACATTTCAAATGTAAAGACATCAGGAGTTATATGAAATATAAAGTAGGAGCTGGCGCGCGTGTTCTTAAAAAAAATAAGATTCTTTTTTGTAAAGTGTTATAATTTCCCCGGGAAAAAAGAAATTCCATGAATCGATTAGGAGGAAGAAAATGCGAAAAATCACATTAATTTTGGGTCTAATAGGTGTATTTGTTTTCAGTGCCTATGCCTTTAACGTTGCTCTGATGATTACGGGAGAGGTGGGTGGCAACCCCATTTACGAGATGATGGTGACCGGTGCCAAAAGAAGTGGAGAACTCAACGGTTACGATGTAAAGGTTGTGGAAGGCGGGTACAACGCTTCAAAATGGGAACAAACACTGATCAGTTTGGTGGCAACGATGCAATACGATGTAGTTGTCACGTTTACAGAAGGCATGCCACAGTCCGTTGAAAGGGCAGCCAAGATGTTTCCGTCCCAAAAATTGATCCTGGTGGATGGGATCGCACCCGAGATGGATAATGTCTTTTCACTGGGGTTCAAAGATGAAGAAATGTCATACCTTGCCGGGTACTTTTCAGGGTTGGTAACCGCTTCAGATATGGAGAACGCCAACGAGCAACTAAAAGTGGGTTTAGTAGCCGGTGATACATATCCTGCCATGACCAACAAGATGAAACCGGCCTTTGAAAAAGGTGTTTTTGATTTCAATGAAAAGGTAGAGACTTTTTTTACAGTGGCGGGGAGTTGGTCTGATCCAGGCAAAGGTAAAGATATTGCTGCCGCCCTTTTTTCACAGGGGGTGGATGTCATTTACGGCATTGCCGGTGGAACATCTGCCGG
>JASUTC010000038.1 GCA_030445775.1 Thermotogaceae bacterium
CATGATTTAGGGAAAAATTATTTTCAAGGGATAGTGTGAGGGTTAATGTATTGGAAGTGAAGCCGATCAAGCCCATTCCGTTGACTGAAAATGGTCCCAGCAGGGTTATTTCATCTACTGAATTCGTTGGTGCCAGGTCAATTTGATTGGGATCAAACTGTAAGATAATCTCGATGGCCCGAACATTTGACACATTTCCGTAAAGGGTGATGTTAAAGTTTGAACCGGTATTCGTGGCAATATCTCTGATTTCAATGTAATTACCCGCCCGAAGAGCTTGGGTTGAAAAAGCCTTTGAATCAGAGGGGGTATTGCCAGCGTTGTTTTTTGCAATGATCCGCCAATAATACAGGGAAGAAGGATCTAATCCGGTCACATCGTAAAAGGTTGTTGAGATATTTTGGGCAATGAGTACCATCGTTCCCAAGGTTTTTCCCAGATAAACATCATAACGATTGGCCCGAAACGCAGTTGACCAACTTAGTCTAACCGCAGTTGTTTGCTCGGAATTAATGGGCGAGGTCAATACGGGTTTTGAAGGTGCAATTTCTACAATGACGGGCTCACCGCAACCAGAAAATAAAAAGATCATTATCACCAAAAGCATCAGAGACGTATATATCTTTCTCAATTTCATCCCTCCCGAATATTTGTTTTTCTCGGATACAAAGCTTATTATCATTATAACGAAAAAAAACTAAAATAAACTACCTCGTTCTTATAATTGAGTAAAAATATGAAAGCGATGTTGTTAAGATTGGAAGATAGGAGAAAATCGGAGTTTGGGGTTCAGGGTCAAGCCACACCCTTTGCTCCTAATACACAAGTTTATTCCAATTAAATAAGGTCTTATCTTCTATTTTTATTTAGTCTGATGAATCTCAAAGACAACTTTGCCGGATTTGACGGTTATTTCCACATTCTCATCGTAAATATCACTGGAAAGCCTCTGAGACAAATCTTCCGGGGTTAATCCTTCCGGAAGGGGGCCATCGTAGTAAATGTAATAGATAAAGGCATCATCTTTTTGACCCGTTTGAATCTTAAAGCTTTGAATCAGTTCATCATCATAATAATCGAAAACATAGGAATCTTTAAGCAGTTGTTGAATATCTATTTCTTGATCCGGCGTGTAATACAGTTCGTCTTGGATAGCGTAATTCATGTCCAGATATAAATCCACAATTTCCTGCATTTGTTCATAATTCTGACTAATGGCAAGCTCCTTCATAACTGCCTCAAGGCTCAGAGTCACGCTTATTTTAAAATTGCCCGATTCATCATAGTCCATGATTAAAGAAAGAAGATCCTCGTACATAAACATACCCCAAACGTTTTCCGGGATGTGATGGGGTTGTTCCTTTTCTTTGGCCATTTCTTCAGTAAAATAAAGGATTCCATTGTTAAGTCTATCCTGGTTTTCTTCAGTTAGAATAAAAACTTCAATATAGTCAAATCTGCTGTCGTAGGCCATGTATAGATTATCCATAAAGTACAGATGATCCATCAGTGCAAAAGAGACCGTTTCAGCTGTTTCAGCTTCCAGCCAATTGTCTTTGACATAATTATCGAAAATAAACGATGCATCTTCCACTTTAAGCAGCAAATAAGGTATCTGTTCGCTACCCATCAGATACATATCGTACCGTTCAACTTCCGGACCTAATGAGGCTGGAAAAGCCATGATTTCCTCTAACGTATAGTCATATATGTTTTCACCCGAAATTTCACCAAACAGGTCAAGAAAACTTTTTATAGAAAGTCCCGTTTGGGGAAGACTTGTGTATACCCTTATATCCTCAAAATCGGGAAGGCAATTATAATGTTCATAATCCGTTTGCGTCTTTTCCAAGATTTCTTTGGCTCCTTCAAGCGGATATTGCATTTCCATGATTAAATCCACATAGATCGTATTTTCCCTTACCCCGGCTGATAACATTTCACTTACCGATTTACCATCAAGAATACCCAGCAGTCTCATGATTAACCAGCTGATATTGACACCGTTATTGGCGATGTTGAGAAAACTATCCGGGTCAGAAGATTGTAATGCTGTAAAACGGGTTGATCCATTTACAGCGCTGCCCAAAGCTTTATCAAGCAAGTCTTCGCTGGAGGAAAAGAGTGTATAGTTTTCTTCCAATGTGACAAAAAACAAATCCAAAAAGACACTTGGGGCATTGCCATAATAACGAATCTTGAAATGTTGGGTTTCGTAACCGGCTTTTTCAATGGTTTCAGATATAAAATAGACATCTTCCTCGAGTGCCCCTGCCATGAATTCACCTTCAAGAAATTCCAGAATGAATTCAACGTTGATCAGATTGGTCAGTATAGCTATGGGCATGGTTGTCAGACTCAGCAGTATTTCGGGAGAATCCAGTACGTCTTCTACATCGTAGATATTGTAAGCATTCAGTTCGTTAATGAGAAGTTCACTCAGGCCAAATTTTCCGAAAAGAATCAACCTGGCATCGTCAATGGGCTCATTTAATAATTCAAGACCTGCGATTTCAGAAAGAATTTCATCTTCCAAGCCGGTCTGTTCCATAATCGTTTTTGGATAGGATAGTTCAAGAGCAAAATCAATATCAGCGGGAACAAAATCAACGGGATTCAGTGCAAGACTTAAGGAAAAAATCAAAAGAAAGGAAAATAAAACAACAACACCTTTTTTTCTCATGCCGATCACTCCTTTTAGTGATAATTCCGGTTTTAGTTTATGATTCTTTGGATACTCTATCATAACACTTTTTCAAAGAATTTTAGCGATGCCTTTAAACAAGCACATTAAGCAGGAAGAAGAAAATAGCTTGAGCGGTGCTGAAAACGTATGGGAAAATCACGAACAGGGCAATAAAGAACACAATGATTGAATATCTTTCATAGATTTGAAGCATATAGTTGTATTTATCATCGATCAGTTCTCGTATTATATGATAGCCGTCCAAAGGAGGGATTGGCAGAAAGTTAAGAATCGAAAAAGCGATATTCAAATAGGCAATGGTATGAAAGACAGGAATCAATCCGGGTAAAGAATTGTAAACACCGGGGACAATCTTTAACAGAAGCACTTCAATCAAGAGAGTGATAACGGCAATCAAAAGGTTTGAAATAGGGCCGCTGATGGATACCAGGATATTATCTCGTTTGGGGTTTTTAAAATAATTCGGATTGACGGGAACGGGCTTTGCCCATCCGAATCCGATGAGTAAGAATGCAATCAAACCGAACAAATCCATGTGGGCTAAAGGGTTAAGTGTTAATCGGCCGTAAGAACGGGGTGTGGGGTCCCCCAGTTTATCTGCGGTGAATGCATGTGCCAACTCATGAAAAATAATCGCCAATAAAACAGCCGGTATGGATAACAGTATTTGCCTCGGATCTCTAAACATTTTCATCACTCCAAAAGAAAAAGCACCCATCAGGGTGCTCTATGGCTGAGAGAGGTGGACTCGAACCACCATTGACGGATCCAGAGTCCGTTGTCCTGCCAATTAGACGATCTCCCAAATCAGTCTGGATTATACTATAATTTGTTTTTCTTGTCAACTGTCAGTGGAGGCTATTTTTTCATAAGCCTTCGATAAATAACCATGAAATCCTTTTGTTTGAGTACAATCAACGAAAGGAACAGAACGCCGGTAGCTACCACAATTTTGATCATCACATTAACGGCTGAGTATGAAAGGAATGAATTTGCTAAAACAATGGTCAAGCCCATGAGAACGGTAGCGCTGACACATTTAAAGATTTCAAGGGTGTTGGTCCGTTTAATTCTAATCCTTTTTGTGGCATATAAATGTATTAACAGAACAACAAAACCGGATATCCCTGCAAAGGACGTAGCAAGTGCAATTCCCAACGGACCAAGGGTTTTTGACAAGGTGATGTCTAAATAGATGTTGACAGCAACGGACAATGAACTGGCAATGAAGACGATACGAGGCTTTTTTATGGCGTATTCTGCCCTTGAGAGTAATGAATAAAGGGAATAAAAGGGCAATCCGATCAAATAACCCATGAGGATGTCCGAAGTCATAAACGAATCGTAAAGACTGAATTCGCCTCGCTGAAAGAGCAATACAATGATATCCTGGCGTAACAGGAACAAACCAATCGTGGCCGGCAACACAAACAACGCCATCCGCTCGATTCCCTCGGCAAGGTTTCGTTTAAACTCTTCAGGGGTGTTTTTAGATAATTGAGCCAGGGCAACGGTAGAAACGGATATGGCAAATACTCCCAGGGGAAGCTGGAAGAGCCTGTTGGCGTATTGCAACAGGGAAACACTCCCGGCTCCAAGGCCTGAAACTACATTAGTATCCACAATAGAGTTGATTTGTGTGACAGAAAGTGCAGCGAAACTGGTGAGAAAGATCGGCATGAAATCCTGGATGTCTTTTTTGTCAATAGTGGGTGTGAACTTAAAATTGATCCCTTTAGCGGCAAAAACAACCATCAGCCATTGAGCAGCTCCTCCCAGAATAAAGAAGATGGCGGGTCCCAAAATAGGCGGGTCGAAAAAAGGAGATAAAGCAATCCCAACAATGATAAATACATTATGTATAGCCGGTGAAAGAGCCGGTGTGAAAAATACATCGTGACTGTTGAGCATTCCGGCATACACTGCCCATAAACTGATGAACAGGATAAAGGGGAAGATCAGCCTCCCCATAAAGACTGCCAGACCCTTGACACCCGGTTCTAATCCGGGGGCTACCAGGGATAAAATAGCCGGCATAAAATAAATACTTAAAATGACCACCACTAATAAAATGGGGATAAAGACAGTTAATATGGAATTTGCAAATTGACGTCCTTTTTCAACACCCTTTAGAGCCCGTTTGTTATAAAGGGGGATAAAGGCACTGGACAAAGCACCTTCCGCAAAGATTTTCCTGAGAAAAAAGGGTAATAAAACGGCAACCAGATAGGCATCGTATTCCGGTGATGCGCCGAATTCCTTGGCAAAAAGCATATCCCTTACTAAGCCCAGTATTCGGCTAATCAACGTTGCCAGGGCCATTTGAATGGAAAATCTCAGCGTCTTTGACACAGTTTAAACCCTCTTAATCGGTGATATAAAAATGTGGGAATGCCGCGTAAAAGGCTGCGGCTTTAACCAAATGGTCATCGGGACATTGGTCTTTTGGGCTGTGGGCGTATATCTCATTTGCCGGTCCAAACCCTACAGTTGGAATACCAAACATCCCCGCTGTGGCGATTCCGTTGGTTGAAAAGGTCCATTTGTCGATGCTTGCTGGTGTGTTAAAAAGCGTTTCAAAGGTCTTTTTAGCCTTTTGAACCACTTCACTTTCTTCGGGAAAGACCCATGTGGGATAATACTTCTCGGTGGGATACAGCAGTCCTGTATAGGTTTTTTCAGAGTATTGAAGGATTTCTACCTGAGCGTCAACACCTGTTTTTTTGAAGATTTCCTCCAATTCTTCCACAGCGCTTTCTTTGGTTTCCCCGGCAGTCAGTCGTCGGTCCAGTTGGATGACACATTCATCGGCTACGGCATTTTGTGAAGGGGATTTAAAAAAGATTTGAGTGACGGCAATGGTACCTTTCCCCAGGAAGGGATCATCTTTCAGGCGTTCGTTCAATCGTTCGATTTCCATGATGATGGGGGTCATTTTGTAAATGGCATTTTCTCCACGTTCAGGTGCACTGGCATGGCAGGATAACCCCACTGTTTTAACCCGCATCTCCATTCTGCCCCGGTGTCCTCTGTAAATACCAAGGTTTGTGGGCTCGGTTATGACAACCACATCCGGTTTGATGACATCCTCCTTTAAGAGATACTGCCAGCAAAGTCCGTCACAATCCTCTTCCATGACACTGCCAACGACATAGAGCGTATAGTCCTCTTCAAGCCCCAACTCTTTGATGATTTTTCCGGCGTATACCATAGAGGCCATACCGGCTTCCTGATCACTGGCTCCTCTGCCGTATATAACCCCATCACGATAATCCCCTTTAAAGGGATCGACTTCCCAAAGATCCGGATTACCCACATCCACGGTATCTAAATGGGCATCCATGGCAATTACCGTTGAGCCCGTTCCGATTCGTCCTAAAATGTTTCCGAATCCATCGATGATAACTTCGTCAAAACCACATTTTTCCATTTCCTCTTTCACACGAAGGACCACGTCTTTTTCATTTTGTGACGTGCTGGGAATGGCCACCATATCTCTCAGGAACGCCACCATATCCTGTTTATATTGTAACGCCTTTTTGTTTATTTGGTTGATGTTCATGTTTTCCCTCCTATTTTTTCATTTCGGATACCGGGGGTAAAAAGTCCATGGGATCCAATGTTTGTGAGTTGTCCAATGTTCTGACTTCAAAGTGTAGGTGTTGTCCGGTACTTCTTCCTGTGTTGCCCATTCGTCCCAAAGTCTGTCCTTTTTTTACATATTGCCCTTCGTATACCGCAAATCTCGTCATATGCCCGTATCGGAAAATGTAAGAAGTTCCTTTGATCTCAATCATATTGCCATATCCGCCGTTTTCTCCGGCAAAGGTAACGGTGCCTGATTCCGCAGCAAACACAGGCGCGCCGTAAGGAGTGTTCTCTTTGATTCCTGAAGCATCTCTGGCGATGTCGATGCCTGTATGAAAACTGCCTTTTTCACCCGTTACCGGATGTATGCGGTACCCATAGGGTGAAGTAATGACACCGTAAGCTGGCCATAAAAACTTTCCGGGAGCGTCATTGAAGGTTTCACCAATTGAGTATTCAGGAATAAATAAAAAATCCCCCACACGAACACTGTAAGGGTTTTTCATATCGTTAGCCAATGCAATGGATTCCAAATCAGCAAAAAAGAAATCGGCGATCGTACTCAAAGTATCCTCCGGATTGACCTGATACCTGTAGCCTATTGGGAAGGGAATCTTAATGACTTCTCCCACATTAAGCTTTTTTGGGTTTATATCCGGGTTCCAATCCATGATGACAGAACTGTCAATTTTATATTTATCACAGATGGAAGAAAACGTGTCCGTGTATTGAACAAAGTGTCTGAGTGTAATATAACCGAACAATGATACGGTAACAATGATCAAAAGTATTAGCAGTGTGAGTTTTTTCAAAACATTTTCCTCCGTTATATAAAGTGGGTGATGAATAGTGAGATCAGAAAATTATAACCGCTATAAATTAAAAAGGCCATTCCAATGATATCTTTTTGCTTGGTTTGATCCTTTCGTTCCTTTTTTAAGTTTCTGGATAAGGAAACCCATGAAATGTTCACCGCGATAATAGCAGCACCAAATAAGGCGTTGGATACCAATCGCCAATTACCCCATGAAAAAAGGGCAAAGATGCCAATATAGACCCCGGTAAAGTAGAGGGGAACCAAAATATAAGCGTTGATTTTTTTGTTTTTTGTAAGAAGATTCAAAGTAATCAGTCCTATTCTAAGTTAATATATTTTTTAAGTTGTGCGCATTGTTCTTCATCATCAAATTTTAAAAGGAATCTGATGACGTTTTCATACCACTCCGGGTGCCCGTTTTTTCGTTGGAGATGTATCAAATAGTACAAAGCATCCTTTGCAGCATCGGAGTCCGGATCGTAGTAAATCAGTTTTCTGGTATAAAAGTTCAACTGATATTCATCACCCAGTTTATCATATTCGTTGATCATTATGGATAGAATGGATGTAATCTTTTCCGAATTGGGGAATTTCTTTTCATAGCTTTTTAACAACAAGATATTTTCATTGGGTTCATTCGGTTTGAGATTTTCTTGAATAAAGTCAAAAGCAGTGTTGGGATTTTCAGGGATGGGAGTGTCTTCTGTTTTATCTGTAAAGATTTCCTGTATGATTTTCAGCATCTCGTCAACGTATTTTGAGTTGGGATATTGAACCATAAAACGGCTGTAGGATTCAATGGCATTGGCTTCATTCCCTGATTTTGAAAAAGTGTCAAAAGCCTGATACATGATCTCGGCCGCACTCATCTCCACACCGATTAACCGTTGGAATAACACCTTTTCGTAAATCTGACCCAATGAATTCAAAATGGATTGTGAAACCTCTTTGGAACTTGTAAACAACAATGTTTCGGGTTCAATTAACTCTATTTCAGATTCAACGACCGCTTGAACGGAGTATATCGCTCCTTCTTTGCTGATGTGTTCCACCAAACCAATGTAGAAATCGGGCGTCAATAATAAGGGTTTCCAGGATGTCCATTTCCATTTTAATTCCAGTTTTCCCTTAACCAATTTGTGAACGTATTCAATTGGTTGACCCACTTCGATTAACAGTTCTCCGGGGGCGCAGTTCTTTGTTGTCATTTAACCTCCGCTTTTTATATGATTTATGATTTGTTCCGGATTATCGGTGATAATATAATCGGTGATGTTTGGATACTCTAATAGGGGTGTTAGTTCTCTGATGGTATTAACTGTCCACCAAGCGTATTGTATCTGTGTTTTTTCTTTCATGGCAGTTAAAGCATTCACAAGAAGGTTTTGTTCTATCTTTTCAAAAGCTTGAATGGGCAAATGGAGTGAATAGGGTTCGTGTTTTAGCATTGCGCTTTGTATGTAAGCTATCGGATGGGCAACATTCTGTGCATCACTGCCTATCAGTAGCCCTAATTTTGCCCCCTTAAGTGCATCTCTGATGGGAGGAAGTGTGTTATGAATAAAGGAAGAAAAAATGAGATTTTCTAAGGGATATTTGTTCTCCTTTAGTAAATCAATCAAAGGAAAAACAACTTCCGGCTCTTTTATCTCCACATTGATAATGGATTCCGGCAACAATAAATGAAACACCTCTTTTAATGCAGGAACAGTAACACCCTTTTGAGTGGCTATTTCATTGATTTGTTCAAAGGTTAGATCGGCAATTTTCATTTCTTTATCGAATAATCTCAACAGATCTTCATCGTGAAAGACAAGGACCGTCCCATCTTTTGAAAGGCGGATGTCCAATTCCACACCATTTACAGATGTTTGTTTGATGGCTTTAAAAGCTTGTAGTGAATTTTCAAGTGCATCGTGATGGTTTCCCCGATGTGCAAGGACTTTCATAGTACCCCCCCCTTTTTATTTCTTCTATTATACACCCCTGCTTTTGTAAATAAAACCGAAAAAATAGGTGAAAAGGAACTTTATATTGATTTAAAAGAAAGAGGTGAAATGCTAACCTATGCTATAATTATACATATATTGATTGCTTAAAAGGGGGAAGGAAGATGGAAAGGAAAATTTACAATCCGGAAAATGGGCCAAAAGCGGTGGGACCCTATTCAGTAGCAGCAAGCGCGGGTGAACTGTTGTTTGTATCGGGACAAATACCTATGGTGCCTTCAACAGGTGAAATTAAAACGGGTGCAAGTGTAGACGCTCAAGCCAGACAATGTTTGGAAAATCTTAAAACGGTCCTTGCGGGATGTGGGTCATCACTTGAAAAGGTTATCAAATGCACAGTGTTCATCACAGATATGAGCAAATTCGGGGAATTAAACGAAGTGTATGCAGAATATTTCGTATCAGATCCGCCTGCACGAGCGGTCGTTGAAGTTGCGGGATTACCAAAGAACGTTGATGTGGAAATTGAAGCCATTGCTTTGAGGTGAAAATCGTATATGTTATTGGAAAAAATAATTGAAAGTATTGATTTGGAATTGGTAACAGGAGATGTTGAGGGAAAAGAGATCAAAAAGGGTTATACATCTGATCTATTAAGCGAAGTGATGGCCAGTGGAAATTCGGATATTTGGATTACTGTCCAATCCCATTCCAATATAGTTGCGGTAGCAACCATCATCGGTGTGAAGGCTATTGTGCTGGTGAACGGTCGCGAATATACTCAGGATACCATGGATAAAGCGAAAGAGGAGGACATTTGTTTGCTAAGAAGCAAACAAGATGCATTTGTTATAACCGGAAAGATCTATGCAATGTTACAGGGCTGACTTTCACATTCACTCATGCCTCTCACCCTGCGCGGATATTACCATGACCCCCAATCAGGTTGTAAAAAAACTTGTAGAGCATCACATTGATTGGGCAGCACTGACGGATCACAATACGACCAGAAATTTGAGGCCCTTTGAAAGGGTTTTTAAGTCAGCCGGTGTGGCATTTTTACCCGGGATAGAGACACAAACGGTGGAAGATATTCATGTGCTGGGTTATTTCCCGGATATTGAAGTGGCACAAAAGGCAGGAAAAGAAGTGGAAGAGGCATTGCCTGCAATTCAAATTGATCCGGAGAAAAACGGATATCAACTGACAGTTGATGAGCAAGATGAGTTTCAGGACATGATTTTAAAACCCTATGGCTTTCCAACCACATTAACCTTAGATCAAACCGTTGCGTTAATACGGAAGTTTAAAGGGATTCCGGTATACGCACATGTGGACAAGGCCATGAGTGTGATTGTGCAATTGGGCTTAATTCCACCAGAACCACATGACATGGCCTGTGAATTATACATGCCTTCAAAGTACCCTGTATACGAGACCCAATTGTCTTCAAGAACGGTTTTTTCTTCCTCCGATTCCCATAATCTTGACAGTTTTTCAGAAGCAAAAATGATGGTGAAATGCAAAAGTAGAACTTTTGATGAATTGGAGAAAGCGATTAAAAAGATTGATGGAAGGGAAATGATGCTTTGTCGTTAAGAACCTTATCGGATCATGTTGCTGATATTTGTCAAAACTCCATAAAAGCAGGGGCATCACATGTGACCTTAAAGATTGATGAAACCCAAGTTGTGTTTTCTTTTAAAGTTGAAGACAATGCAGGTGGAATGCCAGAAGAAGTGCTAAAAAGAATCTACGACCCTTTTTACACCACTCGTGATAAAAAGATTCGCAAAGTTGGCTTGGGGATACCTTTCTTGAAAACAGCGGCGGAGATCACCGGCGGACATCTTGATATTGTCAGTGAAGAGGGCAAGGGAACAACCTTGTCTGTCTTTTTTAATAAATCACACATAGACTGTCAACCTGTTGGAGATCTGGCCGGTACTTTTTTCACTTTGATTACCACGGATAAATCCATCCATTGGGAGATTCAAAGGATATATAATGGAGAAGACTATGAGATTGATACAAATAAACTTTTTGAGAATCAAACAGATCAAAAACTTTGGGAAAACCCGTCGTTTTTAAAAATTATTAGGGACAGTCTTTATGAAATGGAAAATGCCATTAAGGATTAGACCCACTGGAGAGAGAAAAATGAAAATGAGGGATCAAGATGATTGAGTTGACGAAACTGAACGGTGAGAATTTTTTTTTGAACGCAGAGTTAATAGAAACGGTGGAATGTGTTCCCGATACGATGATCGTCGTTTTTACCGGGAAACGGTATATCGTGCGAGAAAAGTCTGATGAGGTCATTCAAAAGATTATTGAATACAAACAAAAGGCATACGGTATTACTGCGTCTATGGGAAAATACGTTGAAATGATAGAGGAAAGAAAGCGTGAACATTAATTTAGATAAACGATTAGAGAACTTATAGGGGTGGTTTTTTGGATATTTCGACCCTGTTGGGTATAGTGTTGGCGATCATATGTGTGGGATTGGGATTGGCTTCCGGAGGAGACGTAGCGGTTTACCTGGGTCAAGATTCGATTATATCTGTGGTTATCGTTCTTGGTGGAGCGATTGCTGCCGTTTTCGTAGCGAACCCCAAAAGCAAATCTTTTGCCATGATAAAAATCATGATGAGCACCCTTAAGGAGACAGATTTAAATTATGTGGAAACCATCAGGACCCTTGTTTCATTTTCGGAAAAGGCGAGAAGAGAGGGACTTTTGTCCTTGGAAGAAGATGCCCAAAATTTAGATGATCCATTCACGAAAAAGGGTATTCAACTGATCGTGGACGGAACTGATCCCGATCTATTAAGGGATATGCTTGAGATTGAAATTGATTTGGTGGAAAAAGATAAAAGTGTCGAAGCAGGTGTATTGGTATCTGCCGGTTCATATGCACCCGCATTTGGAATGATTGGTACTTTGTTGGGGCTTGTTGCCATGTTGGGAGCTTTAAACAATCCGGATGCATTGGGTCCTTCAATGGCCAAAGCACTTATTACGACTCTTTATGGATCGATATTTGCCAACGCTTTCTTTTTGCCTATGGGGGAAAAGTTAAAGCAGAGGAAGGATATTTTTATCATGCACAAGCAAATGATCCTTGAGGGTATTTTATCCATTCAATCCGGAGATAACCCCAGATTGTTGGAAGAAAAATTGAAGACATTCCTCCCTGAAGAAGACAGAGTGACCTATGAAAAGGCAACCGGAACACCTGAGGAGTGATTTGAATGGCTGCAAGACAGAAAAAACAAGAAGAACAACCACCGGGTTCTCCAGCGTGGATGACCACTTACGGAGATATGGTGACACTGCTTCTAACTTTTTTTATTGCATTGCTAGCTTTTTCAAGCATCAGTGAGGGAAAGTTTCAGGAAGTAGCCAGTGGGATTACCCGAGTCTTTTCAGGTAGCCCGCCCAGTGTTTTAAAGGGAGGGAAAACAACCGTTTCAGAGCCCATCATCACAACTAATCCGGGTATAAAAGAAGATTTGTTAAAGATCGTTCAGGATGAAGGGGTTCAGGGAAAGATCACGGTTGAGAATACCGATCAGGGGACGATCATTACCTTAGGAGACTTGATTTATTTTGACCCTTTTAGTGCCATTTTAACCAAAGAAGCCAAGGAATTGCTCGAAAAAATAGGGGCTGTCATTGTTGAACACACCACTAACGTCATAGAAGTATACGGATATACTGATGATAGAGAACTGCCCGAGAATTCCATTTATCCGTCAAAGTTGCACTTAAGTTCAGCCAGGGCATCCAGTGTTGCGGAATTCTTTATCAGGGATTTGAAGAACAAGCGAATGGCGGAACGTGTGGTGGATATCAGGAACGGACGTTTTGATATCGAAAGATATTATAATCCTTCGCGATTTGTACCCGTGGGTAAAGGCGATAATGAAATCATCGGTGAGATCAACAAGTTGGATTTAAAATACAAATCCGAGATAGAACTCCTTGATTTTATGGTAAAAGACGGGGAAATCAGCGAAGTACAAAGAGAGCAGGCAATGAAAGATCTTCAGGAGCAATATCGCCAGGAATTGAATGATTTGAGAATGAGTTATCAAATGATTCGGATAATGATCAAGCGGGAAAATGTGAGGTGACAGGTTTTGGCTGATGAGAATGTAAACGAAGCCCAAGAAAAAAAGAGCGGTGGTTTTAATATTATGGGATTACTCATTTCTGTGATTATTGCAGCCGTAGTAGCCGGAGGTGTGTCATTCCTGTTGATAAATGTTTTGGGAACCAACAACCCGCCAGATTCAGGGCAGGGAACAACACCTTTCAATCCCGTTGAGATCAGAGTCCGATTTATTGTGGAAGGCTCCAACAAGGCCTTTATGTTAAAGGGTGGCAGTGACGTTGTGATTTTGGATATGCTCAGTTTTACGGCGGGAAGCGATAGTTGTCGCGAGGAGATCGCCAACAGAAAAGATCAGATCACATCTGCCCTGCAGGATTTGTTTATACAAAAAGAGCCTCCCGAACTATCCACACCCGCCGGGTTGGAATTGCTCAACCGGCAAATGCGGGACATGGTGAACAGAATCACGGGTTATGTGGGGGACAAAGCCAAATTTGGCGTTATTGAGGTGTATTATCATATTACTGCGATCACATCGGTGCAGTGATTTGGTGAAGCGGGGTATAAGGCTAAAAAAACAAGCCTTGGAGATTTAAAAAGCAAAAACATCAACAAGTTTAGAAACAGCAGAATAAAATCATCAGAAAATTACAAAAAAAGGAGGTGGTGAGAATGGCTGATTCCCTAAGTCAGGAAGAGATTGATAGTCTACTTGGTGCGTTGGATACCGGTGAAGTAGACGTGGAAGAGATGAAAAAAGAGGAATCGGAGCAAAAGATCAAGCTGTATGATTTTGAGCGCCCCATGAAATTTTCAAAGGACCAGATTAGGACCTTTCAGATGTTAAATGAAAATTTTGCCCGTTCTCTATCCACCTATTTGTCGGGAAGGCTCAGGTATTATGTGGATGTCAACCTGGGACCCATTGATCAGATTACGTACAGTGAATTTTTAAAATCCCTGTCAAATCCCACTTTTATGACAATTTTTACGGGCAATTCCCTGAGCGGGAGCGCCATTTTGGAAGTCAACCTGGGGGTTATATTTGGTATGATTGACAGAATACTGGGTGGTATTGGTGAAACGGTTTCCAAACCGAGAACCCTGACGGAGATAGAGTTGAATATTGTCAGAAGGGAAGCCATGCGTTTTTTAACCCTCCTGAGGGACGCTTGGGTGAACGTTATGGAATTCGTTCCTGAAATAGAAAACATCGAGTCAAACCCGCAGTTTGTCCAAATAGCCCCTCAGAATGAGATGACGCTTCTTGTGACGCTTGAGATCGTTATCGGGAACGTAGAAGGTTTTCTCAACGTCTGCTTCCCGTCTTCTGTCATTGAGCCGTTTAGTGAAAACCTGACCAATCAAATGTGGTTTGCAAGTTCCATGCAAAAAAAACAATCGGAATTACGACCTGTTATAAAACGAAATCTTGACAGAACACCCATAGAATTAGCCGTTGAGCTGGGGAAAACACATTTGTCATTGTCGGATCTTTTATATTTAGAGGTTGGAGATGTCATTCGATTGGATCGATATAAGGATGAAGAATTGGATGTCTGTATTGGGAACAAACCCAGGTTTAAAGGAACTGCCGGTAAAAAACGCGGGAAAAAGGCGATTAAGATCACTCAACTGATTAAAGATGATCTTGAATTTGAAACGGATATTAAGGATTTTGCCGAAGATGAGAACGAAGGGGAGGGGTAAATGATGACCGATAACAATGATTTTTTATCACAAGACGAGTTAGATGCCTTGCTTGGAGCCATTAATTCCGGAAATGAGGAAGAAGAGGAAGAAGAAAAAGAAAAGGAAGAAAGTCAATCTCCTTCTGTTCAGGTAGAAGGCTCTCAAGGAAGTCTCACTTCAGCTGAAATCGATATGATCGGCGAAGTTGGGAACATGATCATGGGATCTGCTTCCACAGCACTTTTTACGATTATTGGTCAAAATGTTGAGATTACAACTCCAAGGGTATCCGTTGTCAAATTAAATACCTTGAAAGACCAGTTTGACGGAAATAGGCTGGTCACAACCATAAACTTTGAGGACGCCATAGAGGGGATCAACTTCTTCGTAGTAGATGCAAAAACAGCAGCCATAATTGCCGATTTGATGATGGGTGGCACCGCTGAAAACGTTGATGCTCAAATGGATGAGATGAAGATGAGTGCAGTTGGCGAAGCCATGAATCAAATGATGGGAGCTGCTTCGACCTCTATGTCGGAATTCCTGGATGGTTCGGTGAATATTACCCCACCTCAGGTATCTATGGTTGATTTTAACGATGAAAATATTGAATTTCCACCGGCTGAGGCCCAAGCAGAAGATGAAATTGTTTTGGTTGCTTTTGACATGAGTATCGGTTCATTTGCAAATACAAATATCTTTCAGATTTTACCCATCAAATTTGTGAAAGACCTTTATGCCAAAGTAACTCAATCCGGAGGAGAAGAGGCTCAAAAGCTTGACTTAGACGAAAAACCACAACCTGCCCAACAAGCACCCCAACAGCCTCCTCGTGCTCCTGCTAAGCAACCCCAACCCCAACCCCAACCCCAACAACCTCAAGGAGAAGGTGCGTACATGCCGCCGAAACCGAAAAAACAGGAAGCTGTCAACGCCCAACCGGTGGAATTTGAAGATTTTGATGAGCCCGTTTACACACAATTGCCAAAACAATTGGAATTACTTTACGATGTTCCGCTTGAAATCACCGTTGAATTGGGTAGAAGCAAATTAAAGCTAAAAGAGATTATGGATTTGAATATCGGATCAATCATTGAGTTGGACAAATTAACCGGTGAACACATCGACATACTTGTAAATGGTAAAGTCATCGCAAAAGGTGAAGTGGTCGTTGTCAGTGAGAGCTTTGGTGTCAGGATAACGGAAATCATCAATCCCAGAGAAAGGATTGGAAGTTTGAGATGAAAAGAGCAATTGTTGTCCTTTTAGTTCTTCTCGTTCTTTTCGGAACATACGTTTTTGGAGCCTTTGATGACGAAAGTTTTGCCGCTTGGAGTGAATCCATAAGGAAATTTTCCGGGATGAAGAATATCCAATTATCGTGTTGATTTTGAAACCCCTAGAATGCTTGAGGGAATAACGATTTTATATCAATACCGGGAACAATTACTGTATGTTTTAAATATCGAGAAAAAAGAATATGCCATGCAAAGTTTCGAAGCTGGACAAGAGATACAGTTTAATCCTACAACTTTATTAATGGAGTTTTTGGATTTTCTCATATCAATTGATTCAATTCCGCTTTTAAACGTTTACCCCAAGAAAACTGAGATTGGACAATATTTCTTCCGGATTCAGTTGTCACCACCGGAAATTCTTTCCCTTTTTGAAAAGGAATATCCGTCTATCAATATTTATCTCGATAAAAATAATGAAATCAAGAAGATTATTCTTATAAACGAAAAAACCGATGAGCAAGTGACCATTCGTTTACTTGATATTCAAATAAATGCTTCAACAAACGATATTGATACTTTTTTCCAAATCCCTTTACAAAATTATTCGCTAATTGAATACCTGGGTAACAATAATTGATTTAATTATGGCGCAATGTTCACTCGCATCCGGTTAGTTCTATGCTATAATAGCGTTCGTAAAAGCAAGCAGGATTTTAAGTGTTCTGCTTCTTTTTAAGAAAAGACTGAGGTGATGGTTTTGTTGAAAAAAATTTTTTTGGTTTTTCTAATAGTGATTTTTTCAATTACTCTTTATGCAAATTCAGAGAGGTATCGAATCCAAATTGGTGATGTACTTGAAATATACAATTACGGATATTCGGATTTATCTCAAACGGTAACCGTAGGTCCGGACGGTATTGTGGAATTAAGATTGGTTGGTCCGAAATCTGCTTTAGGAAAAACACCCGAAGAGTTTGCCTCATTAATTGAGGGTGATTACAAAAAGCATGCAAATGAATCTCGGATAAATGTAATCGTGAAATCAAGAACACCTAAATTTGTTTATGTAATGGGAGAAGTAGTATCACCTCAAAACGTCAACATTGTTTTAAGAGAAGATATAACTCTGTTAGAAATCTTAAGCCTTTGTGGTGGCCCTACTGAAGTAGCTGAACTAACTGAATTAAAATTAATGAGAAACGGTTTAACCAAAACCATAGATATATCACCTGCTTTTAACGGTTTGGAGTGGAGTGAAAGGGTTTTTTTGGAACCGGATGATATGATTATCATCCCGAAAAAATATAATAGACGAGTATATTTATTTGGGAATACCGGAAAATCAGGACCCGTTTATTTTGAACAGAAAGAACCTATGACTTTGAATTATTTGCTTTCAAAAATGGGTTTCAACAGTGATGTAATGCTTCCGGAAATTAAAATCCATCGGGATGATAGAATCCTACAATTCGACGCGCTCTATGTTTTTAATAATCTTGAACAAATAAAGTTGGAAACCAATGATATTGTGGTAATCAACAAGGTTGATGAGAGATTCTGCTATGTGACAGGCAGAGCAGATGGCGGAAAGATTATCTTTGACAAAGAGGAGAAAATGTCGCTGAGAACCCTTATGGGAAAACTTTCAGTTGATATGAAGTATTTACCAACATTGACGATTTTGCATGCGGACGGTACGATAGATTCCTTTGACAGTAAACGTCTTGAAACCTTTGATTTTGAATTGAAAAATGGAGATATCATACAATTTCCAATCTCCAAAAGGGTATATTTAATAGGAAATGCGCCGCAAAAGGGAGAAATAGTATTTTCAAATCATGAAGAGTTAACATTGAGGGCTTTGTTGATCAAAATAGGTTATCAATTGGAAGAACCTGTTGAAATTTCAATATTAGGGCCTGATGGTGAAGAGCGTGTTGTATCTACAGAAAATTTGATGAAAAGGGATGTGTCTTTTCAATCCGGTTCTATAATCGAATTTCCTGAACAAAGATATGTAAATATAGTTGGAGATATCAGTAGTGAATCAGACCGTTTTATGTTTAGATATGATGAACCGATGACTTTAAAGACTGTCATTCAAAGATTTAATGCTATTCCTATAGAAACTGGGATTTCAGTAACGATCTTAAGAGGTCTGGAACAATACCAGTACGATACGAAAGAGGTATTTTATTCCGAAAAAAAAATAGAATTGCTCAAAGGTGATACACTAGTATTTGAAAAAGATAGGGAAAGATATGTATTACTTTTAAAAGAAGATAACAAGTTGTCGAAAATTTATTTTAAAGCCAATGAAGAAATGGATCTTTTTCAGCTTTTTATAAAGTTAGGGACAATCTCGGAAATCTGGAATGACGAAGTCAGGGTTATGCTTCCGAACGGGGATATAAGGATAACAAATATCGATGATGTTTTGTCACAGAAGGCTAATATGCAATTAGAACCAAAAAGCATGGTTATGCTTCCTGAAACGTATAGGAGTGTTTATTGCTTTGGAAATACAGGAGTCCAAGGGGAGATTTTCTTCAAAAGAAATGAACCCTTTACCATGAGGCAGTTGATTATAAAAACCAACGCAAATATAACTAAAAGCACTGAAGATATCATCGTAAAAACAAATAAAGAAACCAAACGATACAATCCAGAAGAGTTTATGGATATTGAAATGGATGTATCATTGGAGCCTGATTCAATAATTTTGTTCAAACCCTTTATACCAAAACGGGTTAGTATCTTTGGTGAAGTAGAACAACCCGGAGTCAAGGTTTTTGAACAGGATGAGCCTCTTAATCTCATGATGTTGCTAACAAAAGCTGAAGGGTTTAAGTATAATGCAGACAGGAATATTTCGATTATTGATTCTTCCGGTAATAAAAAAGTTGTAGACTTTGAAAATTTGTCAGATCCTACTAGTGTTGAATTATCGGATAGATCCTATGTCATAGTAGATGAAAATCTGGATCAATATGTGTTGTTGTTAGGAGATGTGAGAAGTCCTGGAGTAAAATTTATGAAACTGAAAGAGATGAGTTTACTACAACTTTTGAGCCAGGCTGGAGGTGTGCTTGACTGGGATAAAAACACAAGGATTGAAATAACACGTTCGAATGGGAAAAAAGAAATAATCGACACAGACAAAGAACCTGTAAATTTGAATGACATAACTGTAAAAGTGGGGGACATCGTTTACGTTGTACCCAGTAATCGATTGAAAATATATGTATTTGGCGAAGTATTAGCGCCAAGAATATTGAGATACTATGAGGGGTTAACCCTTTTTGAAGCACTTTTACAATGTGGTGGGCCTAAAGACAGTGCCTACTTGACAAAGATCTTATATTATAAGGGAGGGATAGATAATTATCCCCAAGTAGTGGACTTATCAAACATCAAATGGTCAGAACCAACCGAACAGGTGTATTTGCAACCCGGCGATGTGATTTATGTACCTAAAAGTGCATTAGTGGATATCTTAAGAGTCACCGGATTTATCGGTAGTATGATTACATTTTCATCTGCATCTTTAGATGTTTATAATACAATGACTCAAAGTGATGTTCAATTCCCCGTTGATTACTACAGCGATGATTCAGGTAGTAATGATCAAACGGATTCATCCAATCAAAACCAATGAAGATGACGTTTAGCGGCAACTTGGAGTTGGCTGAAATCCACGGTTTGAAAACTAATCAAGTGGATATGCACTCCCATCTACTCCCCGCATTTGATGACGGTGTTCAAGATTTAGAAACTTCGCTGAAAATCATTCATCAAATAAAACAGAAAGGTGCAGAGGCTTTATTTTGGACACCACATTTGAATTTAGGTTCATTTGGGGAAATCACTAAGGGTACCATTACAGAACATTTTAGGAAGTATGTTGATATTATCAGACAGCAAACAGGGATTGAATTGTTTTGTGGATCAGAACTATTTTGCAGTCCACCTATCCCTGAAAAGCTTGTACCATTGGGTAATAGTGATTTTGTTTTGATTGAATTTCCTCTTGACGTTTATCCAAGATATTTGTTTGATGTCATATATAATATTCAAATATCTGGATACAGAGTAATCATTGCTCATGTGGAAAGGTATCAATGGTTGTTTCCGAAAAAAAAGAGCTTTTTAAAAACAATAACAGATTATTCATTGGTTGAAGAACTTAAAAGCAAAGGGGTTTATTTTCAAGTTAATTATTCAACAATTACAAAATTAACTCTCCATAAAGAATTAGTGCCGGTTTTAAAGGAGAAAAAAATAGAATTCATCGGTTCAGATAAGCATCATGAAAGGGATAATAGACCTTTAATTGATTTTTTTGAACTCAATGAAATCGATTTATAAGCAGGAGGTATATTCTTGACGGACCAATACAATGTTCAAAATGCAAGAGATCAGGAAATGGAGCTTTCACTTGAAGATATTATTTTTATGATAAAAAGAAGATTCTGGTGGGGCTTTTTCACAGTTGTTTTTGTTGTTGCAGCGACGGTTGCATATTTATTAATAGTCATACCCCAGTACACTTCATCGGTGACGATCAAGGTAAACCCCACTTCACAGTCATCCTCCGTTTCCAATCTTTTTTCCGGGGGACTTCCTGGAATGGGTGGAAGTAATGATATCTCAACTGAAATAGAGCTGATTAAAAGTAAAACTAACCTTGAAGCCGTTATTAAAGAATTGAATTTGGTTGATGTTCTAATCGAAGAGGATAGTGAAGCTCGTCAAAAATATAACCAAGAACAATTAGTACAAATTGCCGTTAACAAGTTGGCAGATGGGGATTACATATCCGTTTCACCTGTCAAGGATACCCAAATCGTGGAAATTTCTGTTGAAATCTTTTCTCCTGAGTTGGCTAAAAATATTGCAGCCACATTGGCAAAAGTATACAATGACCAGTTAAAAGAGTATGCCCAAAGAGAATTGAAAGTTACAAGAGAGTTCTTGGAAAAACAAATTCCTTTAGCTGAAAGAGATTTAAACGAATCCATTTTAGCTATTCGTCAATACAAAGAAAAAACCGGTATCTTTAATTTGAGTAATCAAGCCCAATATCTTCTGAATATGTTTTCCAAATACGATACACAAATTGATCAATATGAAATGACCGTGAAGACTACCGAAAACAACATTCAAACATTAAAAGAAAAATTAAAAGAAACAAATGCAGAAATTATTACATCTGAAACAATCTCGATTAATCCACTTGTACAGGAATTACGCAGCAAATTAACAAATGCCAAAATTGATCTCGCTGCCTTACAGGAAATGTACCCTTCAACGGATCCCAGGATTGTACAAAAAAAGAAAATCATTCAGGAAACAGAGAGTGAATTATCAGATCAAGTGACAGAGATTGTATCAAGTCAACAAAAGATAGATAATCCTTTGTATAGTGAACTTGTAGCGGATATTACAAAGAAAGAAATTTCCTTGCTTCTGGCACAAGCCAATTTGGAAGCGGTTCGCGAAGCAAGGGAAACATATGAGAAGAGATTATGGGAATTACCTAAGATTGAACAGGACTTGGTCCAACTGGAGAGAGAAAAAAGACTCAACGAAGAACTTTTCACGTTGCTAGCTAAAAAATTAGAAGAAACTAAAATTGCTGAAGCCTCAGTAGTTGGAAATTCCTACATTGTGGATGAAGCTAAAATCCCCTTGAATCCATCCAGTCCCAATAAAAAACTAACACTTGCCATCGGTGGTGTTCTCGGTATCTTTCTGGGTGTTCTCATCATCTTTATTGTTGAATACGCAGATAAAACAATCAGGTCAGAGGAAGAAATAGAACGATTGGTTCATAACAAGATCCCTATCCTTGGCCGTATCCCCAGATTTAAAATAACTGAGGGAAAAGAAATGATTACGCATTTTGATCCAACCTCTCCTGAATCCGAATCAATTAAAATGGCAGCCAACAATATCTTATACATGCGTCCGGAAAAGACTCAGATTATGGCTGTTACAAGTTCAGGCCCTGGAGAAGGAAAGACAACGTTTGTGGGTAACATGGCAAATATTTTATCTCAAAATGGTGAAAGCGTTTTAGTCATAGATATGGATATGAGAAAACCGAGAATTGAAAAATTCTTCAATATCCCCCAGAACAAGCAAGGGCTGGTTAATTATTTTGCTAATCAGGAGAATTTGGATGATTTGATTGTAAATGTTCACGAACGAGTCGATATTTTACCCGTTGGTCCTATTCCTCCTAATCCCACAGCACTGTTAGCCTCCAAGAAAACAGATGAACTTTTTGAAATTGTAAAGGAAAAATATGACCGGATTATCATAGACACCCCTCCAATCATGGCGGCTGCGGATGTTAGTATTTTCGCTGGAAAAACAGATGGAATTATCATGGTAACCATGCTGAATAAAACGATGAGACCATCATTCAAGATCGCTCTAAATAATCTGTTTAATTCAAAGGCCGTATTGTTAGGATTTGTAGTCAATGGAATTTCAAATAAAAATTCAAATTATTACTATTATTACAACAAAGATGGTAAAAAAAAGCGAAAGAATAAAAAAGGATGATTATAGGAAAATGATTGAGATAAAAGAAGTCAATACACCGGTTTTAAGAAAGGCCTTTGTAAAGCTCCCTTATCAAATATATCGAAACTCTGCCCAATGGGTCCCAATGTTTGTCAATGATGCAAAAAGGTTGGCTAACAAACAGGGATCTTTGTTGTTTGAAAACGGACCTCAAACACTTTATGTCGCTTTGAAGGATCAAAAAGTTGTAGGTCGGGTATGTGTTGGAATAGACAAGGTTTTAAACGAGGCAAAAGGCTATAAACATGCCTATTTTACACTTTTTGAATGTGTGAATGATGGCGATGTGGCAAAAGCTCTGCTGGATCAATGTGTTAATTGGGCAAAAGAGAAAGGGATGAAATATTTAAAAGGCCCTGTATCCCCAACAAATGGAGATGACTATAGAGGATTGCTCATAAATGGCTATGAGAACTTACCCGCTATATTGATGCCTTTTCATCACCCTTATTATAAGGAATTTTTTTCAGATTATGACCATTACCTAAAATATTTAGCTTATGAAGCGGATATTGAAAAACCGATCCCCGAAAAAAATTTAAAAACAATCAAAAAGGCTTTGGAGCTTTATGGGAAATATACGTCAGATGAAATTGACAATATGGATGAAATCACACTTGGGGAAACCATTTGCCAAGTGCTTTTTGAACAGCGTGGTTTTAAAGCAGAGTCGGTTCCATTAAATACAAGAAGTCATGTTGAAGCAGCCACAGAAAGCGTACAAAAGGTTATGGCAGAATCTTACCCTGAAATTTGGGAAGAAGACTTGCTTCCGCCCACAAAGTCTGAAATACGTGAAATGATTAAAGAGCTTAAATTTGTCATTGATCCTGGAATGGCGCTTCTCGTGAGAAAAGACAATGAGCCAATTGGAGTAGCTCTTGCAGTTCCTGATTTTAACAAGGGCATAAAAAAAGCAAAAGGACGTTTTTTACCCTTCGGATGGTACCATATCTTAAAGTCAAAACAACGTACAAATATATCGAGAGGCGTCATCCTATTTGTGATAAAAAAATATCAAAAACAAGGGATTCCGGGATACATGGTTTTAAAATTCAGAAAAAATCTTTTGAAATTGGGATACAAAAAAATGGAACTATCCAGTATTAGTGCAATGAACGAGATGATGAATGGTGTTTATGAATGGATGGATTTAAAAATCAGTAAAGAATATATGGTATTTGGCCGTTCCGTAAACGGAGAACAGCTGACTCTTGAAGAGATCTATGGAAATGCAGCGGATAAAGTCAGGGCTTTTAGGGCTAAAAACCAAAAATAATTTTTAACCTGTAATGCTGAATATATTTAATATAATAAACACTAATATTAAGTTTCCCTAATAACAAGGGATATTTTTTTCAGTAAATTCTTGTCAATCGATCTGAGGGCATTAATAACACTAAAATCTCGCTGATTCCATATGGATGTGCAAGGCTTCGGATATCACAATTTCCATATTATATTGAATAATTGATTGAAAACACAAGAAGAAAGTTTAAAA
>JASUTC010000039.1 GCA_030445775.1 Thermotogaceae bacterium
TGTCCAAACGATTGGCAGAGATGTACATTCGATCTGTTGCTAAAACAGAAACAAAAACCAAATTTTCCGTGGTACGCTTTGGCAATGTATTGGGCAGTAGAGGAAGTGTGATTCCCAAATTCAAGGAACAGATTAAAAATGGTGGTCCTGTTACCGTAACCGATAAAAACATGCGGCGCTTTTTCATGACGATACCTGAAGCCTCATCATTGGTGCTTCAAGCTTCCAGTTTTATGAACAACGGTGATCTGTTTATCTTGGATATGGGGGAGCAGATTTATATCAAGGATTTGGTGGAAAACATGATCATTCTGGCAGGTTTTGTACCGGGACAGGATATTGAAATTAAATATACCGGTATAAGACCCGGGGAGAAGTTATACGAAGAATTGTTTTTAGATAAGGAGAAGGCATTATCTACCAAACATCCCAAGATATTCAGGGTTATAGAAGATGAAAGATACACCTTCGATGAAATAGCAGTTTTGATGCGAAAATTATACGACTTGAGCATTGAAAAAAAGATGAAGCAATTTAAAAAACTCATTGATCAATATATACCTGATAACCAGATTGAATTTAAAGGAGGGAATTCGGATGCTAATAAACCTGAAAGAGTTTTTGAAACCGAACAGTCTTAAAGAGGCATGGAAGGTTTATCAAAAAGATCCTGAACATACGCTTTTTTCCACAGGAGGATTATCAACAGCCTTAAGAGAAGATGAAAGAACACAGATTGTCTTAGATTTAAAGGGGCTATTGCCAAATCAGATTGAGAACAGAGAAGATCACATCTTTATTGGTGGTAATATGACTATCAACGAGGCCATGAATTCCCTTAAAGATCATGATCTCGTGCAAGTTTTAAAACAAGTTGGTACCAATCAAATAAGGAATATGGCCACGATTTCAGGAACGATTGGACAAAAATATGGCTGGTCGGATATCATTACAGCTTTGGTGGCTTATAAGGCCAAAGTTCGAGTGTACAATGATGATGGTGAATCTAATATACCAATAGAGGAATATCTTGGCTCAAAAGTTCCCTCCATTGTACTTGGGGTAACCATTGAACAGAAATATAATTTTGGGACCTTTCACTATATCTCAAGAACCGATTACGATGTTTCCCAGTTCAACTTTTACCTTTGTGCTAGCGTAGAGAATGGTCGAATGGTCGAAGTGGGTATCGCTTATGGTGCAAGACCCGGATTTGCCCAAAGGTTTAATGAAGCGGAAGAGATGCTCAAAGATTTGCCATTGAATGAATTGGTTGGAAAAACGGATAAAATTGTGGAAAAAGTTGAAAACGCCAATGTTTCAACAGGTTTTGGTCTCTCCCAAGAATACAGAAAAGAACTATTAAAAGTGTATTTAAAACGTTCATTACAAGCACTTAGTGAAAGTTTTTAGTTTTTTAAACAGCCCCTAATATAGATCATACATGTATTTCTTTAACAGCCGCTGAGTCAGGGAGATCAAAGAGATCCCGATAATGGCAACAGCGGCTGAGAGCACCGAAAAGCCGTTTAAAACCAATCCAAGTGCCAATGCTGATGACGGTGGATGTTCCGTGTTGGTGATGACCATTAAAAACATCGTTAACCCAACTGAAAAAGCACCTAATAATGCCATAACAAAGCCAGAATTAATGCCCGGAAATATTTGATCAAGGCTAAAAGCTACAAGCCAGCAAAATCCACCACTGATCACACCAAATGTATAGCCACCGATAAGATACCGGGGACCGGTACGTTCATCGTGGGGATTACCAAAGGCAATAGTGGAACTGGCTCCGATTGATGCAACAACAATCCCATCAGCCAGAAAATCAAGAAAAAAAAGCACAACAGAAACCACGCCCACTGTCATCAGAGATTGTAAAATGAATTGCTTTTTATGCTTCCGAAAGTTCTCATCCAAGAAATTAAAGATCTTCAACTGTCCCCGCCTTCTCTTAATCAATGATAAAGGTATAAATCTTAAAAGGTTCGTATGCCACTTTGAAAGCATCTTGGGCTGTCAGTTCCATCTTTTCCAGTGTTTCTTCCAAAATATCGGCATTGTAAACTGATGATATTTCGGTTCCTTTCATTCGGATTTGCGTTGAACCCCGTGATCCGGCTACTTCACTTACACGTAAAACAAACCTGCCTTTTTGATCTCTTTTAAAACACATCACGTGTAAAGAATCGCATGCGATATCCAATCCAAAATCTTCCAGTTTTTGGATTTTACCGTTAAACACCAATAACGGCTTATTTATTTTTCTTGCACTCTTAATAGTGGGTAGATTATCTCCCCAACGATGAGCACTGATGGCGTATGTAAAGGTGTGCTTTCCCTCATCGGCAAAAACAGAAGGATTAATGGGCGCCCTTAACAAGGTGAGGGATATCCTTCCATGATCAGTAGAATAACCGTATTTGCAATCGTTGAGAATTCCAACGCCAAAATCCCTTTCAGAAATATCTACCCAACGATGTCCGGGAACTTCAAACCTCGCCTTTTCCATATCTGTGTTTTTGTGGGTATTTCTGAAAATATAACCCGCTCCCAGGTCAAAACTGGCTCTTCTGCTTAAAACCGTGGTATCAAAATCGGCTTTTAGCATCATTCTGCGGTGATGCCAATCAATGTTGTTTTCAACAAGAACGTCACTTTCAAAGTGATTAAAAACGTACCGTTGTCGTATGGTTGTTGTTTTTATAATATAAACAACTTCTATCACCTTTCTTAAATCGTTTGATTCTATCACATTAACAGTAGAAGCTGAAAGGCTATGCGCATACTCTTCATAATTCACAGCACTATCCCATGCATCCCAAAACATGGGCACGTCCTCGTACCACCGGAGAGTGTTACCGGCATCTTTAAAAAGATATCTTTGAGAGCGTTTGTCAAATATTTGAATAGCTCCTGACTGAGTAATGTGGGCTTTGTAATACTGATTTTCATAATTTAATGTTTTATCGTGTGTTTCATTTAGTGGTTTGACTATCTTTTCTTTAAAGAAAGAAAGCGTTGAAAAAGGTTTTATCCGTTGCTTGGCACGATATAAAAAACGACCGTCACAGGTCTGATAAGGGGTTAATGTCTCTCCATCCGGTGCTTTCAAAAGCCAGGCTGTCTTCCCATCCGCGAAAAAAGCAGTTTCTCTTTCGTATTCACAGGGGTTAAAAACGCTAAGATAACCGTTGCTGCGTGTTGATTTTTCTTTCAAGAGATCCTTTTGACAGGCTTGTGCTTTTTGACAAACTTCACTTAACTGTCTTTCAGCATCTTCATAAACTTCCGGTATGGAAGAACCGGGTAAGATATCGTGAAATTCGTTTCTGAGTACCTTTTCCCATAATCCGTCAATCTTCTCATGGGGATAATCTTCAGGTTCTTCCAATACAGTATTCAGGTATTCCAGGGTTATCAGTGAATCTTCAGCCTGTTTATGTAACTTTTTTGTCTTGGCTTGTGTGGTGTAAGTTCCTCTATGAAATTCCAGATAGAGTTCATCATCCCATACTTCCATTTGATTCGTGTATTCTCGTGATTTATCAAAATGCTCTTTTGCCGTTATCTGTTGTATTTTGGGTAGTCCGGGCATCTCCCTCAGGATTTCATAATCTTCCAACTGTTGATCCGTTGGTCCACCACCTCCGTCACCATAACCAAACGTGATAAAACTCTTAGGAACGGTCACCTTTTCACGATAATTCATCCAATTCTCCAAGAGAGTTGCGGGATCTAAGCGAGCGTTGTAGCCCTGGTCGTTTTTAAAACTCCGGTAAAGGACTTCTGTTCCGTCAATTCCCCTCCATATCATGGCATCGTGAGGTAACGGATTCTTTTCATTCCAGGAAAGTTTCGTCGTAAAGAAATAGTCCATACCGGCACTTTTTAGGATTTGCGGCAACGTCCAAGGAAAGCCAAAGACATCAGGTAACCAAGCGACTTTACAGTATTTCCCGAAATGCTCCTTAAAAAACCTCTGCCCGTAATACATTTGTCTGACAAGGGATTCCGGAGAGGGGATATTACAATCATGTTCCACCCAGGCCCCACCCACCGGTTCCCATTTACCCTGCCGGGCAAGCTCTTTGATCGATTGCAACTGTTCGGGATAAAGCTCTGAAATATCCTTATACATTTGTGCCGATGACTGGGCGAAAATAAACTGATCGTATCGATGGCACATGCTGATAGCGTTGGAGAAAGTTCGGGGGATTTTTCTCTTCGTTTCGGATATAGGCCACAACCATGCATAATCAATATGAGCATGACCGATTGCGGATATCTCCCCCTGTGACGGGAATGCCCCTTTTAAGATAGTCAACCCTTCTGTTAAAATCTTTTCAGCATGTTCGATTCTTCCGGATAATTCTTCTGAAATTTTTTGTCCTTCAGAATAATCCAGAGTCTCAGAAATATATTTTTTTTGAATATATTCTCTGATTGAATGATTATCCATAAGTGATGCTGAATATGTTTCAGTATCCCTGGGAACTTTCACGAGTTTTAGAACCTTCTCCAATAACATAAAAAGACCTTCACCAAGTTGTTGGTTTTTACTGTAAAAGGCGGTTTCCATGCTGATGCGAAGTTTATCCGTAAATTGTTTTATTCTTTTATCAATGATCAACAGATGCGCATGATCAAATTGCCTGTTGGTTGATTTTTCACCAAAGAGAAGATGCGGAACCACTTGTATGGATAGGGTATGACGCTTTGAATCCGAGTACGCATTAAGATTGACAGAACGATGATAGGGGTTCAACTCACCAAAGGGTTTTCCATCTACAAAAACAAGACTTTCCCCACCGAACCGGGCATCCAACAAGATATCTTCATGTTCTGTTTTTTCGGGAATTTGAAGTGACGTTTCAAACCATACCGGAATTTCTCCCGTGTTGTCCCAAAGATGATGTTGCGGACAATGATGCCACCCTTCAGCAGGAGGATATAAAGCATCTTCAACGGCAAATCTCCAATGGTCAAGTATCGTTCTTTGTTTTATCATCAAGGACTTGATTTCATCGATTCGCTGTTCCATTCGGGCTTTAAAAGCCTCTTTTTTTTCGTACATCATGCAGCCTCCCGGGGAATCACTTTGTTTTTTGACACATAAAATATGGGTTTATTATATCATCATGTGGAGATTTTTTTAATAAAAAAAGGCGGGGAACCCCGCCTTTCAAGAAAATTCTATTTTTTATTACATCATTCCTGGCATGCCGCCCATGCCGCCACCGGGCATTCCGCCGCCTGGCATTGAGCCACCGTCGTTTTCTTCCGGTTTGTCTACAATGAGTACTTCTGTTGTGAGTAACATGGCAGTGATGGATGCAGCGTTCTGTAATGCACTTCTGGTAACCTTTGTAGGGTCAATGATACCGGCATCAACCAGGTTTCTATACTGGTTTTTCATGGCATCGTAACCGAATTCCATATCATCGTTGCTGTTAATCTTTTCGATGATGATTGATCCGTCAACACCTGCGTTAAGGGCAATCTGTCTCAGAGGCGCTTCCAACGCTCTTGCAACGATCAATGCACCAATTTTTTCTTCAGGGATTGACAGTGTCTCTGCAAGGGCTTCTACTGCTTTTTTCGCTCTCAGAAGTGTCACACCACCACCGGGAACGATTCCTTCTTCAACAGCAGCTCTTGTTGCGCTGAGTGCGTCTTCGATTCTGTGCTTTTTCTCTTTCAATTCTGTTTCTGTGGCTGCTCCGACTTTTATCACCGCAACGCCACCGGAGAGTTTTGCCATTCTTTCCTGAAGTGTTTCCTTTTCATAATCGGATGTTGTGTTTTCGATCTGCTTTTTGATCTGATTGATTCTCTCTTTGATTTCTTCAACTTTTCCATGTCCATCAACAATGATTGTGTCATCTTTCTTGATTCTGATGACATTTGCCTGTCCAAGATCATCCAGTGTGGCGTTTTCAAGTGTCAATCCGACTTCTTCACTAATAACGGTTCCACCTGTAAGGATGGCAATATCCTGAAGCATTGCCTTTCTTCTGTCTCCGAATCCGGGTGCTTTGACTGCACAAGAATCCAATGTACCCTTTAGTTTATTGAGAACCAATGTGGTGAGTCCTTCACCTTCAACATCTTCAGCGATGATGAGCAAAGGTTTGCCGGACTGTGCTACTTTTTCAAGAAGCGGAACGATTGGTTTGATTGCTGTAACCTTTTTATCTGTGATCAAAATAAGGGGTTCTTTGAGAACGACTTCCATCTTTTCTGTGTCTGTTACGAAATAAGGTGAAATATATCCTCTGTCAAATTGCATACCTTCTGCAAAGTCAACGAATGTATCCATTGTTTTTGAATCTTCAACAGTGATAACACCGTCTTCCCCGACTTTGTCCATTGCTTCAGCAATGTAGGAACCGACTTCGTCATCGTTGTTTGCACTGATGCTGGCAACGTGAGCGATATCGTCTTTGCCTACGATTTTTTTGCTGGCGGCTTTGATGCTTTCTACAGCTGCATCGACTCCCGCTTTTATTCCTCTTTTCATGATCATGGGGTTGGTTCCGGCAGCGATGTTCTTCATACCTTCTTTTGCAATTGAGCTTGCAAGTACTGTTGCTGTTGTTGTCCCGTCACCTGCAACATCGTTTGTCTTTGAGGCAACCTCTTTCAACAATTGCGCTCCAAGATTTTCAAATTTATCCTCGAGTTCTATTTCTTTGGCGATTGACACACCGTCATTCGTTACGGTTGGGCTTCCCCAGCTCTTCTCGAGAACTACGTTTCTCCCTCTGGGTCCCAGTGTAACTCTTACGGCATCTGCCAACTGATTCATACCTTCTTGCAATTTTCTTCTCGCTTCTTCATCAAATTTCATTACTTTTGCCATAACAATTTCCTCCTTTTATTGTTTAATCGACTCTTAACCTTCAATGAGGCCAAGGATATCGCCGGAATCGATCAGGATATAATCATCTGAATCAATCTTGATCTCCGTACCGGCGTATTTGGAGAAGATCACTCTGTCGCCCACATTCAAATCCACATCTTCAAGTTTTCCTATGGCGATCACTTCGGCCTTTTGGGGCTTTTCTTTGCTTGTATCGGGTAGAACAAGTCCCCCTTCTGTTCTCTTTTCTTCTTTAATAGGCTTAATTAAAACTCTGTCACCTAAAGGTTTAATTCTCATCGTGACACCTCCTTAAATTTTAGCACTCTCGTGCCTTAAGTGCTAAATGTATGATACTAAAATTTGTTCTCTTATTCAAACTCTATAATAGTCTATAATAAACCATGTATTGACAATAATAGAAAATATTACATTATTTCTCTTTCATACTCCATATATCTTCGTCTATATCGAAAATACTGCCGCTATCATTACATTCCAACTTAATCAAACGCTCTTTGTGTTTTTCTATTACTGGCTTTGCACCTACATCACCTGCTAAAAGAGTTAATTCCTCAAAAAGAGCCTTTGGTAATGCCACCGGGAACCCGGGTTGATTATTAAAATAAGGGCGAATGATTTTCTCCGGAGATTCCAATGCCTTCTCTATTACACGATAAATAGTAATTTGCTTGATCATAGGCATATCTGCCAAAAAAAGCAGTAAAAAATCAGCCTTATTATGAACTGCTTCCAAAACTGCTAATTTTAGTGAAGTAGACATCCCCTCTTTATAGGATTCATTATTAATCACTGACCAGTTATTGAGGAGTTTCTGCTGATAAAAATTTAAGAGAGCCGGTTTTGTAATAACAACCCTCTGAAAAGAAAATGAGTCGTTATCGTTCAACTTGTTTATTTTATCTAACACGTGTTCGGTGATTGTCTTTTCGCGATACACATGTAGCAGCTTTTCTCCCTTAAATCGTGAAGATTCCCCCGCAGCAAGTACACTAACTGTAATCTTCATTTTTTCACCTACTTGGAAAAATGAAATATAATTAACTCTCTTTGCGTCAATCTCAATGATAACATAAAATAACTTAGGAGTTGATGAAAGTGCCAAATGCAAAATTTTCAGTACACGCAGAAAGCGAAAATCCAACGAAAGTAAAAATCAAGTCAGGGAAATTTACTATGATTGTGGATGAACCTGCAAATCTTGGTGGTACGGATGATGGGGCTAGCCCCGTTGAATATGTTTTAGCAGCTCTTGCGGGTTGTCTTAATGTTGTAGGAAATATGGTTGCCAAAGAAATGGGATTTGAAATCAGATCTCTATCATTTGATGTTGAAGGCGAAATGAATCCTGCCGGTTTCATGGGAAAGGCCAAAGATGTCAGACCCGGTTATCAGGAAATCGTTGCCAAAGTTAACGTGGATTCAGATGCCGATGAAGAAACGCTAAATAAATGGCTTGAAGTCATTGAAAGCAGATGCCCGGTAAGTGATAATTTATCGAATGCCACACCACTAAAAATCAGATTGAAATAAAGAAAAACTTTATGAAAATTAAAGGCCCTCACTTGAGTGAGGGCTTTTGTGTTATCATTGGTTGTTTTTGAAAAAGGAGGTTGTTATGATGGAACTTCCCCCGAAGGGCTGTTATCTTTCAACTTTTTACTCCGGACAACTTGAAAAGATTCACAAAAAACTAAAGGAAAATATCCATTCTTGCAGACTGTGTCCAAGATATTGTGGTGTCAACAGAAAAGAAATCAGTGGCGTTTGCATGCAGTCTGAAAAGGCAAGGTTGACAAATGCTGTCGTTCATACCGGAGAGGAACCTCCGCTCATTCAAGGGAGCGGTGCAGGTGCTGTTTTCTTTTCGGGATGTGCCATGAAATGTTGTTATTGTCAGAATTTTGCCTTCAGTCAAAAGAACAACGGAAAGGATTATACCTCCCGGGAGCTTGGAGAAATATTCCTGGATTTACAAAAGAAAGGATGTTCAAATCTTGACCTGATAACACCCGCCTCGCATCTTCCAAGCATTGTTGAAGCACTCCTTTACGCCATCCCTAAAGGATTAACAATACCTGTGGTTTACAATACCAGCAGTTATGAAACAGTAGAAATCATTCAATTGTTGGAAGGTATTGTGGATGTTTATCTGGCAGATATCCGTTATACGGATAATGAAATGGGCTCACGCTATTCCGGTGTTAAAGATTATTGGACAAGCGCTCAAAGGGCTATTAGAGAAATGTATCGACAAAAAGGAGCCAGAGGGTTGATCATCAGACATTTGGTCCTTCCCAACGGGATATCGGGTACGCAGGAGGCGATGGCTTTCATCTCTGAAGAATTATCACCATCGGTTTATGTTTCCCTAATGTCTCAATATTTTCCGGTTTACAGAGCAAAAGAATGTGATGACATCAACAGGAAGATAACTGAAAACGAGTATTTTCAAGCTGTTGATTTTATGGAAGGCTACGGACTTTTCAACGGTTGGAATCAGGAATTTGCATAGAGAAGAATGATAAAAATTGATGTTATAATAAACCTGATTTTTAATTTTTGGGAGATGGAATATGCCAGTTTTTTTAATTGTGGACGATGAAACTCAGATAAGAAATATGATTAAGAAAGCGCTTAAAGAAATAGAGTATGAGTCCGATACGGTTGCAAACGGCGAAGAAGCGTTGAAGGCGTTGTTTGAAAAAAAATACGATGGTGTTTTTACCGATTTAAGAATGCCCGGTATGGACGGGTTTCATTTGCTTGATGCCATGAATGAGGAATCCATGAATACTCCCAGAGTGGTTGTATCTGCCTATACCGATGCTGAAAAGATCATCAAGTGTTTTCAAAAGGGAATCTTAGATTTTATTACCAAGCCGTTTACACCGGATGAAATCAAAAATGCCGCGAAGGAAATGATAAAACAAAGAATCGATATTAAGGAAACAGCCCAATATGTGAAAGGACTCATCCAGCAAAATGCTTACGGTGGTGCGGAGAAATACCTGGCTTCTCTTTTTTCTGCCTATCCATCTTCTCCAATCCCCCATTATCTAATGGGACTGAAGTATCTCAAGGAAGGTAGTGAATTAAAAGCTATAAAACATTTAAAGGCCTCTCATTCTTTAGATGAAGGTTATGAGCCCGCCAAAAAATTACTGGAAGAAATTCTTACTGAACAGGGAAACAAAAACAACACTTCAAATAAAAAGGATCAAGAAAATGGCGAAGAAAACTAATCTTTATATTATCGTTGTAGGTTGTGGCAGATTGGGATCAAAGATTGCCGGAAATCTTTCCAACAAAGGGCATAGTGTGGTTGTGGTGGATAAACATGAAGACAGTTTTGAACATCTCTCGCAAGAATTTACCGGTTTCAGTATTGTCGGTAACGCCACTGAGATTGAATCACTAAAAAAAGCAAAGATAGACAAGGCGGATATGGTCCTGGCCTTTACCAACAACGACAATATCAATTACATGGTTTCCCAGGTGGCAAAAGAGGTCTATAATACCCCCCACGTGGTAGCGAGGATTTATAATCCCGATAACGTTCCCCTTTTTAAACAAATCAATGTAAAGGTGATTATTCCAATGCTATTGGCGGAGAGTGATTTCCAAAGAACTTTTGAAGAGATTATTGGAGAATAGTGATGAAAATAATATTAGCCGGCGGAAGAAGAATTACCTATAATTTGGCGAAATTACTCATCTCAAAAGGATCCAACGTAATTGTCATTAATAAAGATAAGGCTTTTTGTGATGAAATGGCAAGAGAGATCAAAGCGCTTATCATCCATGGGGATGCCAGTAAGATTGAGATCTTACAACGAGCTGAAATATTTGAAAACGATATCATTCTTGCGCTAACACCTCAAGATGAAGATAATCTCATCATATCCCAGTTGTGTAAAAGAGTTCTGAAGGTAATGAATGTCTATACCCTTGTCAACGATCCTGAGAATGTAGAAGTCTTTAATCGTTTGGGTATAGAAAATGTGATCAGTATGACTGAGATGCTTTCCGGATTGATCGAACAGCGGGTTTCTTCCAAATTAACGAATATCATGTCTTTTGAAAAAGGGAAAGGTCTTGTTCTTCAATTAACCGTAGAGGAGGATTTTCCCGCAAATGGCGTTATGCTGAAAGATCTTGGATTACCCAAAGGATCAATTGTGGGCGCTATCACCAGGAATGAAGAGCTGATTGTACCTCATGGGGAATCCTTATTAAAACCCGGAGACAGATTGGCCATCATGTGCAAGCCTTCCGTACAAACGGAAACGGTAAAGATCATCTCCGGAAAGGATTAACATGGCTTATAAAAGTTATCTGAAGGTGCAGTATAAAACCATTTTGGGTAGTCTTGGATGGATGTTCATGGGTTTTGCTTTAATATTACTCCTTCCAGTGATCTTTTGCATCTTTTATCCCGAAGAATTTTCAAATGCCATTTATTTTGTCGAAGCAGCTGCCGTTTCCTTTTTATTGGGATATGTTCTTTGGTTTTTTTTCGGTAAGGGGTCCCAAAGCAGCAAATTAACCATACACGAAGGAGCTATTATTATCTTTTTCGTTTGGCTGGGGGCCGTCTTTTTTTCAGCCCTTCCATTTGTGTTTTCAAACATGTTAAATTTTTCCCATGCCATCTTTGAAAGCACAAGCGGATGGACTACAACAGGATTGACGCTTGTTCATGAAGAGCGTATATCCAAATTATTTCTCGTATGGCGAAGTCTGATGCAATATTTTGGTGGTGCCGGATTTGCCATCATCATGCTTTCTTCCATTGGTGGAGGAGTCAGTTCAAGTGTATATACCGCTGAAGGGAGAATGGATAATCTCCAGCCACATATCAAAAAGTCAGCCAAGATCATCCTGGTGATTTATTTTTCATATGCTGTTGCCGGTGTCATTGCGTATATACTGGCAGGTATGGCTCCTTTTGACGCCTTTAATCATGCGTTGACGGCCTTGGCAACCGGGGGGTTTTCCACCAGTCATTCAAGTATTGGTGGATTCAACAGTATACCTGTTGAAATCATCACAATCGTTTTGATGACCCTGGGTACAACTGGTTTTGGCATACATTATCTCTTATGGTCGGGAGATTTTCGTCAACTCAGGAAAAATGTTGAACCCTGGACGTATCTTTTTATCCTTCTTTTATTCATCCCGTTAATTATTGGGGGAGTTTTTGGCAGTATCTACACCAGTCTTAATGAATCGATCAGGCATGGTGTCTTTCAAGCTGTTTCTGCACTAACAGGTACAGGATTTTCCACGACAGACTTAACCGTCTGGAACCATTATCCCCTTTTTTTGCTTACCTTATTGATGATTTTCGGTGGAATGATGGACTCCACATCAGGTGGTTTAAAGCTGTTTAGAATATTTGTGATTTTTAAGGCCATTTGGATAGAAATACAAAAATTCTTCTTACCCAAGGGAACCGTTCGATATGCCTCAGCCAGTAAGGGCAATATTGAATATGAGATTGACAGTACACTTCTTAAAAATATTTTGATCTTTTCAACTTTATATTTTTTAAATTATGTGATCGGAGTAAGTGTTTTAGTAGCTCATGGAAACGATCTCATGAAATCTGCTTTTGAATACGCTTCTGCTCTTTCCACGGTGGGACTTTCTTTGGGAATAACAAGTACTTCAGCACCGGATGCGGTGATTTGGGTTCAAACCATTGGCATGTTTTTGGGCAGATTGGAATTTATCGTCATTCTTTACGCTATAGCAAAACTTGCCAGAGATTTCAAACAATATTTACAATCAAGCCGATGATTTAGGCTAAGTTTCTTTGGAAAAGTGATATAATCATATTATAAGGGTATAAGCAAACAATCATTTTGGGAGGAAATCCTATGGTAAGTGCAGCCGCTCAAACTGCTGCTATTCCATTCAGACGTTCAGATTATGATAAACATATACAAGATAATATCTTGTCTTTGCTTTTAAGGAGAATAAACACGGCAAAGGATTCTTCTCACTTGTTGTTAAAATACCAGCTGTTCAGAGAGTTATTAGCTGAAAACAAGACAACTGAAATCAGTCAGTTTATCGATAAATTCCAGAAGGAATTCATCGGCTTAAGAGATGAAAGAAAGAAAAGCACACAAGTTACGAAACGCGTAGTATCCAATAAAAAAAACAATTATATTGACAGCGTTAATTTTAAAAGATTATTTCCTCAGGCAGATGTTCTTTTTGAATACAGCGAATACGGTACGGCTGCAAGAGAAGTTTTGTGGGAAGCCGTTGAAGGTGGGAAGAAAAATGATATTGAATTTTTACCGATTAGCAGCCTTTTTAAAAAACAGTCACATTTCAACGGAGTTTTGTTAGAAACCTATTCCAATGAAGCTTTTGAAGGCTTCAAAGGATTTCAGTTTGATTTTTACTTTTAAAACCTTTTAAAAGAAGGGATAAAGAATTGCGAAAGACGTTAAAAGTTACTGAAGAAACCTATTTCAACCGGATGGATAAGTTCCTAAGAAAAGCCTTAGAGGAATATAAACTGGCTTCCCTTTACAAGATTATTCGAAAAGGGGATGTGAAGGTGAATGGAAAAAGGGTTAAAGATCCATCTTCAACCCTTGAAATAGGTGATGAAGTTTCTGTTTGGCTCCCCTCTGACAAAACAATGAAAGAACGAATCAAGCGTAACACTGAGGGTAAAAGGGAATTGAAACCGGTGGATATGGACTTGGACATCATCATGGAAGACGAAGATTTAATGGCGATTAACAAGGATGCTGGTATTTCCGTTCATCCGGGAACCGGCGAAGAAAATCGTGCTACCTTGATTGAAGGTTTGATGTCATATGGTCAAAAGAACGACTTTGATCCCTATTTGGTTCACAGGCTTGACCGAGATACCTCGGGCGTTTTGTTGATATCCAAAAAGCGTTCATTGGCACGCAGACTCTCAAAACTCATTGCGGATAAAAATGTCTACAAAGAATATACCGTGTTGTTTTCAGGCAAAGTGACTGAAGAATTTATTTGTAACGGCTCAATAGATGACAAATGGGCTGTTTCCAGGGTCTATCCATTGACTTTGTATACTTTGAAAAATGCGTCTAAAGAGTGGTTCACCCTGGCAAAGGTTGTTATCGAATCGGGTAGAAAGCATCAAATCAGAAGGCATTTGTCCGAATCGGGCTATCCTGTAGCCGGAGATGACAAATACGGGAACAGAGAAATCAACCACAAATTGAGTTCTTTGGGGCTTAAAAGACAGTTTTTGCATTGTAGTAAGATGTCTTTTTTCGATATGGAACGAGAAAAGGAATATTATCTTAAAGCATCATTAAAAGAAGACTTAAAGAGTTTTTTAAACAAATTACAGGAGGTTGATTAACAGGTGGACAATGGAATTTTTCTCTCAAAAATTGAGTATATGATGAAAAAACTGATAGATGGCCAGGTTATATTGACGGCGGTAGATGAAGACAGAGGAGCCACCGGGATGACCATTGCCTGGGGGTTTTTTGGGAATATGTGGAACGAGTCCTTTTTCATCGCGGCTGTCCGACCATACCGATATACTTTGAAGGCCATTCATGAGGCAGATTCCTTTAGTGTGAATTTTTTCGATGATGGACACAAAGATGCCTTGAACTACTTCGGATCGGTTTCCGCTTATGATGAAGACAAATTTGAAAAAGGTCTGATACATTATTCGGAAACCAAAGATCGGTTTGCCATGATTAACGAGGCAAGAATCGTGTTGAACTGTCATATCGTCACCAACAATCAGATCGAGGCTTTTAATTTGGAAGGCTCATACATACGTAAACATTATCAACAGGACAACGGTTATCATGCCATGCTTTACGGCCGAATTGACGAAATGGTCATTAGAGATCATTTAAAGATATAATCAATCGATGGATAAAGCCAAATCAGTGAATATAAGAGAAGCCCAAGAAAGTGATGCAAAGGCCATCATCCAATACATTAGGGAAAACCAGGATCGGTATATGTATATGATCTCTAAAACCGACGAGATGAAGTTGGATGTGGCTTATGAGAAACAGATGATAAAACTCCACGGACAAAGGGAGAATTGCGTCTTTTTCATTGCCGTGGAACGGAATCAAGTCATTGGCATGCTGAATTTTGTCGGGGGGAACAGATCAAGAGACATGCACGATGGGGAGTTTGGTCTCTCCGTTCACAAAGATCATTTTGGCCAGGGTATCGGTTCCATGCTCATGGATCACCTTATGCGATGGGGGCAAAATAATAAAGTAATAAAAAGGATGACGCTTTTTGTTATGCATTCCAACAAAGGGGCGATAAATCTATATAAAAGATTTGGTTTTAGTATAGAAGGGGTCAGAAGAAAAGCCGTAAGGTTTGAAGACGGTAGAATACAAGACCTGATCATGATGGGGATTTTAAAAAAGGAAGGAAGCGATGAATGGATAGACGCCATGCAATAGTGGTCCGGTTTCATTCCAATATGCTGGATGTCGTTGATAATCAGACCCGGAAAAGATATACCTGCACGTTAAGGGGCAAATTCAAGAAACAGGGAATCAGACCCATAGTTGGAGATATTGTGGAGTACATCGGCTTTCAGGATATGAAGGGAAGGATCGAAAATATACTCCCCCGAAAGAACGAATTGGACCGGCCAAAAATCGCGAATATTGATCAGGTGATCCTCGTCTTAACTGTATCACATCCACCGATTTCACTTCTGACTTTGAACAAATTCTTAATCATGGCTGAATTCCAAGATATAGAGAGTGTTTTGGTATTTAACAAAACAGATCTTCTTAATCAACAGGAGAAACAGGAACAGCAGCGACTGACAGAATATTATTCAAGACATTATACAACCATTCAAACCAGTGCAAAGACCGGAGAAGGTTTGGATCTATTAAAGCGGATTTTCAACGGAAAAACATCCACATTGGCAGGGATGTCAGGCGTAGGAAAAAGCAGTTTGTTGAACGCCGTTGAACCTGGTTTGAAACTAAAGGAAGGCATGTTGTCCCAGCAATTGGAAAGGGGGAAACACACCACAACCTACACCGAATTACTCATGATTGGGGAAAGCGGATTGATAGCAGACACACCGGGTTTCGCCTTTCTCGATTTAACCGATTTCAAAAAAGAAAGCATCCGATTTTTGATGCCGGATTTCATGAATTATTCGTCAGACTGTGCTTTTGAAAATTGCTCGCATATCAACGAACCCAATTGTGCGGTAAAAGAGGCGGTTCAAGAAGGTAAGATTTTATCCAGCAGATATGACAGTTATATCAAGATCATTGAGGAGATTGGCGTTGAATAAGGTAC
>JASUTC010000005.1 GCA_030445775.1 Thermotogaceae bacterium
ATTTTGCACCACGAATACCCAAAATTTCAAAAACCAAATCAATAAAACGCTGAATTTATCGTGTTTTTTGTCTCTGAAAAAGGCTTGAGAAGTCATATGTATCATGCTATGATTATATCATGAGCTAAAAAGAGAATGAGAGGGATTGAAATGAAGAGAATTCTTATATTATTGGTTTTATTGATTCTAGCGGTGTTTGTTTTTGCTGGTGATGATGATGCCAATGTTCGAACGGATTAAAATATACCACCACCGCCAGTTTCTAGTGAGATAACAGTTGAAGCTAGTGCGTCAAGCAATATGTGAGTGAAAGGAGAAGAACGATGGGAAGAGATAAAGCGAAAGATGATTTATATGAAAAAAAGAAGCTGGAGAAGGAGATAGTATGAAAAACAAAAACATCGCATTATTATTAACTGGGATGGGGGTATCAGAGCTTGGTTCTCAGATTCAATCCATAGCGATACCACTTTTTGTACTGAAACTTACCGGTTCGGCAACGTCAATGGGACTTGTTTTGCTTTCAAGTGTAGTGGTGGGATTGGGTATGATGCCATTTTCTGGTGTTATCAGTGACAGGTGGAACAGGAAAAATGCACTCGTTGTTCTCGATTTATTGAATGGCTTTATCTTGCTTGCACTCGCTTACATCGCATTTAAAAATAGGCTCACCCTGGAGTTGTTAATCGTTACAACAATGATAAGGAGTGCGATTGGTGCCCTTTTTCAGACTTCTTCAAGTGCCATTCTGGTTGATATCGCTGATCAGGACAATTTGAGAAGTGTGAATTCAATTGCACGAACTCTAAATTCTGTTTCCTCGCTTGCAGGTCCAGCTATTGGTGGGGTTCTATACGGTTTTTTTGGTATAACGATTATTCTTTTTGTAAATGCCATTTCATTTATATTATCTGGAATCAGCGAGATGTTTATTCAATACAAGTACAATCCTTCACATTCTGAGAGATTGTCGGTTAAAACATTTTTTACCGAATTTAACGAAGGGATAAAGGCAATAAAGACTATAAAGGGACTTTTTGTCATGCTTCTTTTTACGGCTTTATTGAATATGATAGATGCGCCAATTATTCCCATTTTTTTACCGTTTGTCGGAAAACAGGTGTTGGGTTTTTCGGCAACAAATATTGGTTTGATTACAAGTGCTTATACGTTTGGTGCTTTGATATCTGGAATGGTTATGGCTACCGCTTTGAAGAAAACCGATTCAAAGAAATTGTTCAACTTTGGAATTATAACCGCACCTCTTTTTCAAATCGTATTCGCTTTTATGATATTTCCCAAAACTCTAGCACTCATAACCAGCACAGTCACGGTATCAGTCTTTTCACTTGTGTTGTATTTCATGATGGGGTTCTCCGATTCATTTGTTAATATACCTGTGTATACAAAGATTCAAATGATTATTCCAGAAGAAGTAAGAGGTAGAGTCTTTTCAATTATGAGTATTCTTTCATCCGTATTTATGCCACTGGGTTATTTGATTTATGGTTTTTTATTAGACAACACAACGCCTCATTATTTGCTACTTGGTGTGAGTGTTATCACTTTGATTTTCAGTCTGGTGTTAAAGCGTTTTATTCCATGGGAGTCTTTTCCTGACTTTATCACCAAAAATGACGAAAGTGGAACAACAGCCTTAGCCGGTCAGGACGCACCCCTTGACCCGGAAGATTTTTGAATATTTTCTATTAAAAATGGAAAGAACCATTTGAAACTTGCCAAAAACAACAAGGCAACAAAATAAAAATGAATGAAAGTTCAATCACATTTTCACTATCTGATAAAACACTTAACATACCAGCCGCTTTTGATTACTTTACTACAGAAAGCGAGAATTTTGTTATCCTTTCATCAGAAAATAGATGATTGCTATATCAACCTTATATGGTAGATAAATATAGAATCAACCTATCTTGGGTTAATCGGCTGCCCTCAATCCACCCTCTTCAAATAAAACTCTCCTCGATCAAGGCGGAATTGGAAGATGTTGACATCATTGGCATGATAGTCTCTGTATTTGTCGTTGGAGATGATGTGGTATTTTTTTTCGTAAGCTGTTTTTAAGACCAGCTCATCTGCCGGGGAGTGGAAAAAAACGTTTGGGTTGTTTATGAAAGCATTTTCCCAGTAGTCTCTTCTTTTTCTTACAATAAAATCCGCATTGGCATCAAAGATAAATATTAAGGGAAAATAAAGTATATCGTTGATACCTAAAATATTCAACAACTCTTTTAATCTCAAAGGGTCCGGTTCGATCAAACCGGAAAACATGATATTACTCCCATCGATGACGACGCCGGTTTTTGGTTTTTGTGTCATCAGCCTTCTTAAATAGGGATGGACGGAGTGCGTTCTTAGATGCTCAATCAGGGAGTCTTTTTGATGGGGTTCCAGTGATGCATAAAAGTCTCTTATCCATTTTATTTCCAGTTCCTTTAATCGGTAAATATCCATTTTTTGTATTTCTTCCAGGATTTCTCTTTGGATTTTGATATCCTGAGAATCTGAAAAGGGAGTTGTTTGGGTTCCAAAAGGTGAACCGTCATAGGATAAGGTTTTAAAGGCAGCTTCCAATTCAATGGGATCTTTAAAGTAGTCGGAAATATCCGTTCTTTTTATCGCTTGGGCTATTCTTGTGTTGAACTGTAAATAGGTGTATTCGGAGGAGTTGATATTCAACTGTCTCTTTGCGTAATTGATCAGACCTTTTGAGGGCAAGTAAAAGTGTCTTGGGGCTGTATAAAAGAGAAATGGCGATAAAGTCCAATCATCACATTCAAGGATTTTTAGTGCTTCTTTCAACCTGGTTTTAAATTTTGAAGTGCCGTAGAGAATCTCATCGAGGGCAATAACGATACTGAGTGTGTCATTTAGTTTCAGTTTTTCGAACAATCCCTCATCACATTTTTTCAACAACGCCCGAAGTTCTTTTTTTGAAATATTCTTGAGTCTTTCTCTTGAACAGTTTGTTCTGATGTATTTTGATTTTGCCCGTAAATCGCTTAAATTTTTCAAATACTGGGCATCGTAGGCAATATCTTTCAATTCCTTCTTCAACTTGGGATCACATTCCTCCACTTACAATGGAGAACCAGATGGGATAAGTGAATAAAAACAGAAAGGTCGAATAGAACACGACTGCACTGGTGAATTCTTTTTCCTTTTCGTGACTATTTGTCTCGGAAAGACCTTCTACAAGGATAGCAGTGTTGGCAGCTGTTGGCATTGCCAATTCAAGGACAAAGATTTGAAAGACCAAACCTTCCATTCCGATTAATTTCCCAACAAAAAGCGCCAATACCGGGGGGAGGAATAGTTTCATAAGGGAAGCGGGTAAAATACTGAACAGATTTTTTAATTTGATTGGGATTCGAGATAAATTAACTCCGACTACCAGCAATATAACAGGAATAGCACTGTCTTTCAGCATACTGACATAATTAACTGCAGGTTTGGGTAAATCCTCCAACCAGTTGAAGCCTAAAGTTCCCAATGTCCAAGAGATGATTACCATGTAAAACCATGGAATCCTTAAGATGTTCATCAACCCTTTTTTGATCTGTCCCTCCCCCTTTGAAGAAAGCAACATCGTACCAATGATGGGTAAGAGGACATTATTCGCACTTGCCATGATGACTGCCAAGGGAATCGCCTGAGGACCAATGGAGTATTCAAGGACCGGATAGCCGAGGTAACCTGTATTGGAAAAGGAATTGGTATAGGACCAGAGAATAAAATTTTTCCCCGTGATTTTGCCAAAGATCCAATAAATGATCACAATCGCAAAGATCACAATAAGCGTTCCGAGAAAATAACGCCAAATCATATCCAAAGTAGGAACCTGCTCGGTGATATAGGTAAAGATTAAAACGCTTCCAAATAAGTAAAAAGCAAGTTTTGAAAGCATGACTGATTTATCTTTAAAAATCTTGCCAAAGATAAATCCGGTAATGAAAATGGAGAAGACCGGAATAATGGAAGCAAACGAATGGGAAAAAATACCTCCCCAATTACTCATTTGTTGCCCTTGCCTTTATTTCTATGTCTTAAGAAAAAGATGATGTTGGCAATGTCTGCCGGATTGATGCCGGGTATTCGAGAAGCCTGTCCCACGGATGAGGGTTTAATACGTTCCAGTTTTTGCTTTGCTTCTGTAGCCAGGTTTTCAACCATGGAATAATCCACTTCGGAGGGGATCAGAAAATTCTCCATCTCTTCAAACTGTTTGATTTCTCTAAAAGATCTTTCGATATAGCCTTCATATTGGATCTCTATATCCACTTGTTCAATAACTTCTTCATCTTCAATGGGGTGATCATCCCACGCTTTTATCATGGAATAATTGATATCAGGTCTTTTTAACAAATCAATGAATCTTTTGGATTCTTTTAGTGGAGAAGAATTATTTTTTACAAGCAAATCGTTGATTTCGTCGCTTTTCCTAACGGGTACTTGTGATAATCTTTCGACCTCTTTTTTTATTCTATGTTTTAAATCTACGGTTTTTTGATAAAATTCTTCGGGAATGAGTCCAAAACGATAACCGTATTTCGCCAATCTCAAATGGGCATTATCATGTCTTAGAAGAAGGCGATATTCAGCCCTGGAGGTTAAAAGACGATAGGGTTCATCCGTTCCTTTTGTGACGAGATCATCAATCAATACGCCCAAATAGGATTCATTCCTTTTTGGGAACCAGTGCTGTTTTCCTTCGATTTTTAACACAGCGTTTAATCCGGCAATGAAACCTTGCCCGGCGGCTTCTTCATAGCCGCTGGTCCCGTTGACTTGCCCAGCGAAAAACAAACCTTCAACGGATTTTGTTTCAAGATAGGGTGTTAACTGCTCGGGAAGGATATAATCGTACTCGACTGCGTATGCCGGTCTAACAATTTGGGCATTTTCAAGACCCTGTATGGAACGAATCATCTCTTCCTGCACGTTAAAGGGCAAACTGGTACTTAAACCCCCTATATAATATTCTTCATTCCTTCTGGTTTCCGGTTCGATGAAAAGCTGATGAGAATCTCTATCATGAAATTTCAGTACTTTATCTTCAATAGAAGGGCAATATCTGGGGCCTATTCCCCCGATCAATTTGATATCACCGTACAGGGGTGAGAAGTGAATGTTTTTTTGAATAATAGCGTGAGTCTTTGGGTTTGTTCGAGTAATGTAAACCGGCCATTCATCCGAAAGGACTTTTTTCTGTGAAAAGAAGGAAAAGGCCAAGGGGGTATCAGAAGTTGTTTGCTTTTCCATTACATGAAAATCAATGCTGGTTTTTTTAATTCTCGCCGGTGTTCCCGTTTTAAAACGATCGATTTTTAATCCGATTTCCTGGATGGAGTCTGAAATCAGATCGGCTGAAAACTCTCCCAATCTACCGGCGGGTAACTCTGTTGGACCGACAAATATCTTTCCTTTGATAAACGTTCCAGCTGTAATAATCACACATCGGCTGGTATAAACTTCTCCAAAGTGAGTTCTAACACCGGTTACTTTAGAACCGTTTACCAGAATCTTTTCCGCCAGCCCATATCTTAAATAAAGATGATTTTGTTTCATCAGACTTTTTGTCATTGCTTCACTATAATCATATTTATCGATTTGAGCCCTTAGTGCGTGTACTGCAGGTCCCTTTCCGGTGTTTAACATTCTAACATTTGTCATGGTAGCATCCGTGTTTTTGGCCATTTGTCCGCCAAGGGCATCAATTTCTCTTATGACAACCCCTTTTGCAGGACCTCCAACAGATGGATTACATGGTGCCCAAGCAACTGTGTCTAAATTTAAATTTAAAAGGAGTGTTTTTTTATCCAACTTGGCAGAAACTAAAGCAGCTTCTACTCCTGCATGACCGGCTCCAACTACGATAACGTCAAAATCTTTATTCATTTATCTTTTTCATTTCCTTTCTAATTCAATTTCATTTTGTTTTGATTCTAAAGATGATTAACGATGCTATTAATGATGCTCCCAGATATGAGAACAGGTATATTGATTCGTTTAGTAAAGACCCCAAAGGTTTACCTGCAATCATTAACTTTCTTAAAACATCCGTTAATACGGTTATGGGTAAAGCAGGTGCGATAAACTGCATCGCTTTCGGCATTTGTGAGATGGGAAAGAAGACGCCTCCACCGAGAAACATGAGAAATACAATGGCAGCGGCGATACCCATAGAAACATCTCCGTTAGGTGAAAAAACAGAGATTAACAGACCAAGAGACAAATAGGTTAACATGCCGATAGTGAGTAACAACCCCACAATGAGGATGGACCCCTCAAAATTGATATTTAGTATATAAATGCTTCCCAATAACAAAGAAATCGTTTGAACAAGCCCCAAGACGGAATGGGCACAATATTTACCCAAAACGTATGAAAGCCTGCTGGATGGTGTCACTATGAATCCGTCAATAATACCCTTATCCTTTTCTCTGCTGACGGACCCGGTAATACCGATGAGCATTGTGGAAAGGATAACAAATGCTAACACTCCCGGAGCCATCACATCCGGATAATCTAACGTGTTGTGCTCAATGCCTTCAACTCTTAGTTCCGGGACTTTAACGTCTCTGGAAGGTTTCATTTTTTCATCCATATCCATCTCTATCATGGCACCGTATTCTATTTCTCCCAAAGCGGTTCTCAGTAATTTAAAAATCGTGACGCTTTCCAAAAGCGAGGCGCTGCTGGGGATATACGAGATATAAGTATCGTTACCTTGTAGCATATTTGCTGTAAATCCAACGGGAATGACAATCAGTCCATCTATTTCACCCTTATCTAAAGCGGTCAAAGCCTGGTCTTTATCAGTTATTTTGTAGATATTTTCTTGTTTCAAAAAGCCTAAGATAAAATTAGCCAAGTATTTGCCCAAAAATGTTCGATCTTCACCCAGAACACCTATGGAGATATCATCTAAAGCCCTTTCAGTAGGAATGAACATCAATGAAACAGTTAATAAAAGAAAGGGTGTAATGATGAGAATAGCAAAATAAATAGGGTTTCTGATAATGTATTTTAGCTCTGTTAAAAAATGCTGAAAAAAGGAATTCATAATTATCACCTTGAATAAGATTAAAAATCTACATGGGGATTATAACAGAAATCGAGTGTGATTATAATAGCAATCACTAAAAATGAAAAAGGCCCCAGGTTTTCCCGAGGCCTTTTTCTATCGTAATTAAAAAAGTGTTAATAGATTGAGTAAGGGCTTAGTTCGACGGAATAAACCGGATTAGCGGGGAAATGATATCGTTGTTGTTTCAGATATTCTACAGAGTATTCTGTAGTTAGCTCAAAAGAGGGGATTACGTCTAAATGATAATTTCCTGATCGTTCATAATTATTAAACTTTAAACCGAATCGAAGATCATTTTGTTGGGAATGTAAGAGGTTTGACATTGATAATGTACTATCAAGATGTAGAGAAGGAGTCAGTGAACAATCACTTGTATTCATTGTCCCTGTTGCGGAAACAATTTTGAGATCTCTCCTAAAGTCTGCATATGGAACCCATTGTGAAGGTTCGTTCCAATCCTTTGCATCAACTCTTAAGGAATAATAGGTATCATCAAATTGATAAGTTACGTGTGAGTCAATCCGACCTTCTCCCTCGCTTTGGTTGGAAAAACCAAATCTTACATGACCGGTAAGCGGGATTCTCAATCCATCAAAAACAATGGGTTCGGAGAAGAAATAATTTTTGGATATCTCCCTTTCCGAAGCGTTAACTTCCATGGTGATGTTTCCCTTGACTGCATAAATTGGGTGATAAAAGAAACGTATTAAGTCGTCATTCAATCCCATTTCCAAATCAATATCAATGAAAGAAAGAATGATTTGAATGGGTTCGTGTGAGTAGACTCTAATTGTAGAATTTTCACTTTGAGATTTATGATCAATTTTCCCGGACCAAAGAACAAAACCTTCGCTGGTCCTGTTGCCAATCAGATAAGGTTCATCGGGGTTTGACCCATAAATATCTTTGTACTTCGTTCCTCGGAAGAATTGTGAATACTCCGATTCATCCATTTCAACAAGGTGGAGTGTTCTGATGCTTCCTGTTCCCTCAATACTTTCGATTTTCTTAATGGGGCATCCCATGGTGTTGTTGTAAGAAGGACCTAAAAACAGTAAATCATCTTTGGTGATTTCCAGATTTAAAGTCCCTGTATTAATGTCGATGGTTCGCTCACCTGGATCATAAAGATTAGAATCGGGTAAGGCTTTTTCATCGATACAAATTTTATTGGCATCGTTAATGGTCATAATCGGGTAGTTTTTTTCTTTGTTGCCCGGGATGGTTCTGAATGTTGTTGATCTATCCTGCGCGTTGTTGAGCTCAATAAAAACAACATCGGTTAAATTCCTACTTTCGGAAAAAGTAGTGTTTGTGGCCGAAAGTTTTATGTCCCAGTTTTCATCACCATTCAGATCCAATGCCTGTCCATTCGTTAAAGTATGCAAACTGATTGTTTTACTTGCTTCAGAGGTGTAAAATACATTTTTAAATGTTATGGTGTTTTGTGAAACAGAAATAAAATCCAGGCAAGAATAATCTTCTTGATAATCGTCATTTGCTTCCTTTAACATTCTAATGCCGATAGCATCCGTAGTGCTGAACATGGATAATTTGGGATTTTCAACAGAAAATAAAATCTTTCCATTTCTGAAAAATCCCACCTTCAACTCTTCTAATGACAAATATGGATCCGGAATCGGATCATCATTCCTGTTCATACAAGAGGAAAGCCCCAAGGCTATAATAATCGATAGAATAATAAACAAAAAAGTGGTTTTACTCTTCATTTTTATTCCCCCCCTATTTAATTAACTCTATTATAACATGATTTTATTTACTTTTTTCAAGTTATTCTTGCTAACTATGACAGTTCAATTTTTAATAATAAGGAATATGTACTATAATAGGTTGAACTTTACATATTCTACGGGAGGATGATAATATGTCAAAACTTGAAGCAATTGAGCCTCAAGCAGTTATTAGAAATTTTGAAAAGATTAGCGCCATTCCACGTTGCTCAGGAAGTGAAAAGGAAATCAGTGATTTTTTAGTTCAATTTGCAAAAGATTTAGGGTATGAAGCCTATCAAGATAAGGCTTGGAATGTGGTCATAAAAAAACCTGCATCTGAAGGATATGAGAATATTGATCCCGTTATACTTCAGGGGCATATGGATATGGTATGCGAGAAAAATAAGGCTACAGTACATGATTTTTCAAAGGATCCGATTCAATTGGTAGTGGATGGGAATATTCTACGCGCTTCAGGTACAACTCTTGGTGCGGATGATGGAATTGCTGTAGCTTATTGTATGGCCATTCTTGAAGATAAAAACCTGCCTCACCCCCCTCTTGAAATCTTAATCACCACCCAAGAAGAAACAGGTCTTGTGGGTGCGATGAAGTTGGAGGGTGAAAAACTGACGGGCAAAACATTGATCAACATAGATGGTGAAGAAGAAGGGGTTTTTCTCGTTAGTTGTGCCGGTGGAGTCAGGACGAAATTGATTCTTCCTTTGAAAAAGAAAAAATCTAAAACGGATGAAATCACAATGGAATTGTCCATAACAGGATTAAGGGGAGGACATTCCGGAGGAGACATTCACAAAGGTCGGGGGAATGCCAATAAACTAATGGGGCGACTTTTATATGAACTGAAGAGGACAGTGAAGTTCAACCTCTACGCACTCGAAGGCGGCGCCAAAATGAACGCCATCCCAAGAGAATGTTCAGCCATTTTGGGATTTAAAAAAGCAAATATTGAAAAGGCCAAAGAATTGGTCGAAAGTCTTGAGAAGAAGATTACCGCGGAATTTAAGAAGACAGATCCAGATTTTAAAATTCTATTTGATGAGGTTAATGAGCTTCCAAAAGGTAAAACTTTACCTTTAAAAAAATCAGCGAAAAATAAGATTATTCATCTTTTGTTAAATATCCCAAACGGTATCAATAGCATGAGTCAGGATATAGAAGGCTTGGTAGAAAGCTCAAATAACCTGGGCGTTATTACATTTGAAGGTGATAAAATTCTTTTCGAAAACTCGACACGGAGCTCCGTAGAAAGCAAAAAGATTGAAATAAACAGAAAATTGGAAGAACTTGCAAATTATACCGGTTGCGATTTTGAAAACGATTCGGATTATCCCGGATGGAAATATCGAGAAGATTCCAGATTAAGAGAGCACATGAAGAAGGTTTATCAGGATTTATTTGGTAAAGAGCCGATTGTTGAAGCTATTCACGCGGGATTGGAGTGTGGTCTTTTTCTCGATGTGATCAGGGATGATCTTGACATGATTGCCATTGGGCCAAATATGCACGATGTCCACACTCCCGATGAACATCTTGAATTGGATTCGGCAGGAAGGGTTTATTCCTTTTTAATTGAAACCCTTAAAAGAATGAAGGAGATGTAATCATTGAAGGATATTTATTTAAAAGAAGCAGGAGAATTAATTAGTTTCATTGAAAAGTCACCCAGTCGGTTTCATGCAGTTGAAGCTGCTCATCTTGTCTTGAATGGGGCTGGTTTCCAAGAGTTGGATATCAAGGAAAAATGGAAAATGAAATCGGGTGGAAAGTATTACGTCACGAAAAACGATTCTTCAATGGCAGTTTTTATCGTAGGAAATAAACCCGTGTCTAATGCCGGTTTTAAAATAATCGGTTCACATACTGATTCACCTGCTATTAGAATCAAACCCAACCCTGAAATGACTGTTGGCGAAACCTATCTAAAGTTGAACACTGAAGTTTACGGTGGCCCTATTTTATACTCATGGTTTGACAGACCTCTTGGTCTTGCTGGCAGAGTAGCCATTCAGGATGAAGAAACCGGAAAGATCATTTCAAAACCGGTGAAGGTGGATAAAGTTAAAACAATCATCCCCAGTATAGCCATTCATATGAATCGGGAAGTTAATTCAGGTTTTACAGTAGACAAGCAGAAAGACCTGCTCCCATTTATCACTTCAATAGAAGAGATAACAAAGAAATTTGATTTAAAGCAAATGTTATCCGAGCAATTAAACGTTGAAAAAGAGCGTGTACTGGATTTTGAATTGTATTTATACGATATGGCTCAAGGTCAGATTATAGGGTTGGATAATGATATGATTTCCTGTTCTCAAATGGACGATCTGGCGATGGTTTATGCCTCTCTTAAGGCTTTGATTGAAGCCCCTGTTGGTGAATCAACGAAAATAGCCATGTTTTTCGATAATGAGGAGATTGGTAGTAAAACAATGCAGGGAGCCGATTCACCATTGCTAAGTTCAATTCTTGAAAGAATTACATTAGGTATGGGTGAAGATCGCGAATCGTATTTAAGAGCTTTGGAAAATTCTTTTGTCATTTCATCAGATATGGCACATGCCTTGCATCCAAACGCGCAGGAAAAACACGATCCAACAAATAAACCGTTGATTAATGGGGGACCGGTTATAAAAATCAGTACAAATTTCAGATATACCAGCGACAGTGAATCAGCTGCTTATTTTGAATCTTTGTGTAAGCTAGCAAATGTTCCTGTACAGCGTTTTGTTAATCATTCCAATGAACGTGGTGGAAGTACGATTGCGCCTATAACAGCTGGTAGATTGGGAATTCCGTCGGTAGATATTGGAAATCCCATGCTCTCCATGCATTCTATTAAAGAATTATGTGGTGTAATGGACCACCATTACTTGATTAAGGTTTTCCAAGAGTTTTATAAATAAACTCATCATTACACAGGTCAAAAAAACCCACCTGCTTCTTTAATCAAAAGGTGGGTTTTTTTTATTTTTACAAATGCCATTTGCAAAAAGCTATGAAATAACGAAAGGCTTAAAAATGTAAATTTAACTTCATTTGTATTATAGCATAGATTTAAAAGAATCAAGTGGAAGTCATGTTATAATGAATTGTTGAGAATGGTAAAAAGGGGGAGTCCTATGACAGTAGAATCAATGTTAGATGTTGTTAGAGAAGGTGTCTATACGATACTTATAACAACAGCGCCCGCTTTGATTCTGGCTTTGGGTGTTGGGCTTTTGATAGGGATATTCCAAGCAGTTACATCCATCAACGAGCAGACCCTTACGATGGTACCCAAAATATTGGTTGTCTTTCTAACTCTTGCCTTTTTAGGCGGATGGATGCTGGAAAATTTAATCGATTATTTCACACAGATCTTCAATTATTATTTTGCCTTAATTTAATTTGAACATGGATATTACTCTGCAGAACTGGTTTTTTTTCAGGTTTATGACTTGGATAGCGATTCTTTCAAGATTTTCAGGCTTATTTGTCGTAGCTCCTTTTTTTTCCGGGAATTTATTTCCGCTCCGGGTGAAGATACCGCTAACAATTACCCTTTCTTTTATCGTTCTTTATTTTGTTCCTGATTATATTCCCATGGATTTACCGATTGGAGACACCTTTGCAATTATTTTAATTAATTTCTTATACGGACTATCAGCCGGTTTAGTAGCAAATCTGATGTTTTTCGGTTTGTTATTCGCAGGAGATATCTTTGGTTATCAATTGGGTTTTGCTGCAGCCAATATCTTTGATCCACAGAGTCAAACGCAAAGTGTTATAGTGAGTCAATTAGTCTTCTTGACGGGGACTTATATTTTTACCATCATTAAAGGGCCTGTGATTCTTCTGGGAATACTAATTGACAGCTTTAATCAAATACCTGCAGGGATCATGGCCTTTGATCAAGATATTGCATGGAACATTTCCATCGTTCTGGGAGAGGTGTTTGTGTTTGGCATGAAAGTCGGGATGCCTATCATTGTTTTTATGTTGTTGGTAACGGTTGTCTTGGGAATTATGGCCAAGTTGTTGCCGCAATTGAATGTCTTTATTGTGGGAATTCCTTTAAAGATATTGGTTGGGTTAATAATTCTTATTGGCCTTTTACCTATTCTTGCGGAGACTATGGTAAGATATACACGTGAACTGGGGGATTGGATATCAAATACGATGAATTCCTTTTAAATGGACAAAAGAAGAAACTAAAAATTGATATTCAGTTTTTTGCCAAAGATCCTGATAAAACTGAGAAAGCTACACCGAGAAGAAGACAGAAGGCAAGGGAAGAAGGTCAGGTTTCCTATTCTAAAGACCTTGCTATGGCCATTGTGTTTCTCGGCGTGATTGTCATGCTGCGATTGATGATTCCCATGGTTTATAAAGGAATGGAGCAAATGCTTACTTTTTTCTGTGCTTTACCTAATATGGGAAATTATAGAGAATATACAGCATTGGGAGAGTATATTTCTTTAACGGGACAAGATTTAATGTGGGGGTTGGTCATCATTTTGCTCTCCGGAGTTGCTATGGCTATCGTAACTGGTTTTGCTCAAACAAAAGGTTTACTTGTTTTCAAAAAGGCCTTTAAATTTGACTTGAACAAGATTAATCCTATAGAAGGATTTAAACGATTGTTTTCCTTGCGTTCTGTGATAGAACTCCTGAAAAATCTCGCGAAGCTTGCTTTGTTAGGCTTTATCGGGTATTCATTCATTAATGGTATTTGGTCAATTCTTTTTTTATTACCTGATTATTCTATTGAACAATCTCTCGTTTTTTTGGCTGATTCACTGTATCAAATGGCTTTGAGAATTGCCTTGGCTTTAATTGTATTGGGCTTTGTTGATTTTTTCTACCAAAGATGGGAATTTGAACGGGATATCAAGATGTCAAAGAAAGAAGTTAAAGATGAAAGAAAAGATATAGAAGGGAACCCTGAGATTAAACGAAAGCAGCGACAAATGATGTCAGAAATGTCGCAACGCCATATGATGGAGGAGGTGCCATCGGCCACGGTCGTTGTAACAAACCCGACTCATTTATCCATTGCCATCAAGTTCGAACTGGATAAGATGAATGCTCCGCTTGTTGTGGCTAAAGGCGCTGATAATATTGCATTTAGGATAAGAGAAATAGCAAAAGAATATCATGTGCCTTTCTATGAAGATAAATTACTGGCACGTGAACTTTACGAAAGAGTGGAGATTGGAGAAGAGATTCCGAATGACATGTACAGAGCAGTTGCAGAAGTATTGGCCTTTGTATTCAAGAATTCCGGGAAGGTGTAACAGATGAAAAATATGGATGTAATTGTTTCATTAATGGTTGTTGGCATTATCTTTTTAATGATTTTGCCCGTTCCCACATTTTTATTAGATTCTTTTCAAATGATTAACATCTCCTTTTCCCTTGTCATTATTTTGGCGACAATGTATGTGAGATCAGCTCTTGAGTTGTCTTCTTTTCCCAGTATCTTGTTAGTGGTTACATTGTTGCGTTTGTCTTTGAATATAACTTCCACAAGACTTATCTTGTTGAATGGGAAAAATTTTGACGGGAAAGTCATTAAAACCTTTGGTAACTTTGTTGTCAGCGGTAATTACATTGTTGGTTTGATCATCTTCTTAATTCTTGTTATTATTCAATTCATCGTCATTACAAAAGGTGCTGAGAGAATTTCCGAGGTTGGGGCACGTTTTACTCTCGATGCAATGCCTGGCAAACAAATGAGTGTGGATGCCGATTACAATGCGGGATTGATTACCGAAGATGAAGCGCGAAAAAAAAGGGAAGACATCAGAAGAGAGGCCGATTTCTACGGTGCAATGGATGGTGCAAGTAAATTTGTTCGTGGAGATGCTATTGCCGGCATCATCATTGTTTTTATCAATATTATAGGTGGGTTAATCATTGGGGTTGTCCAACTGGGTATGGAGATTGGGGAGGCAGCCCAAGTATTTACTCTGTTGACTGTTGGAGACGGTTTGGCTTCTCAGATTCCCGCATTACTCATATCCACATCAAGTGGTATTCTCGTTTCAAGATCTGCCTCAGAATCAAACTTGGGTAATGATATGCTTCGTGAATTATCCAGTGAAACGAAAGTGTTGTATTTAACCGGTGGTGTTTTGGTTTTTTTGACACTGTTTACTCCCTTACCGACTTTTCTTGGTCTTCTTATAGGTGGAGGCCTTATTCTTGTTGCCTATTTTTCCTCGCAAAAGGAAAAGGAAACAGCCGTCGCTGCTGCAGGTGGTGGAGGTGGTGTTGGATTTGCCGGTTTGGAAGGTCCAAAGCCAAAAGGCCCATCAGCCGGTGGTGAAGCAGAAAGAGCAGAAGCACCTAGTGCGCCATCTTTAACCTCTGCTGAAGAAGTTTCCGAGATCATTCAATCGGATACGCTGGATGTAGAGTTTGGTTACGGGATTCTTCCTTTAGCTGATCCCGGGCAAGGTGGGGACTTGTTGGACCGAATCACCATGGTCCGAAAGCAAACGGCTTATGAATATGGTCTCATTTTAAGTCCTATCAGAGTTAGAGACAGTGTTTTGTTAAAAGCAAACGAATATATGATAAAATTAAAAGGGACCGAATTAACTAAATATGAGCTATGGCCGGATAGATTGTTAGCTATTAATCCGGGTACTGCGCAGGGAGTTTTACCTGGTATAGCCAGTAAAGAGCCTGCTTTTGGATTAGAAGCTTATTGGATTGATGAAAGCCAGAGGGATCAAGCAACCAGTCAGGGTTATACCGTCGTAGATCCCCCCAGCGTATTTGCAACACATTTTTCAGAAATTGTGAAGCAGCACGCTTATGAATTGCTGGGTAGAAAAGAAATGGATCTGTTGATTAAAGGTTTAAAAGAGAATTTTTCTGAGCTTGTAGATGAAGTGATACCTGATCTTTTGAAGATTTACGAAGTTCAAAGGATCCTTCAAAACCTTTTAAGAGAAAGGGTTTCAATAAGAAACCTTCCGCTGATATTTGAAACGATTTCGGAGTATGCGGAGAAAACAAAAGATATTGATTATCTGACTGAATTCGTGAGAAGAGCGCTTAAAAGGCAGATTTGTATTGCAAATCGTTCAGATGACGGACAAATTCATGCGGTTGGGATTGACCCTAATTTAGAAAGACAATTGTCTTCTCAAATAAGAGAAACTGAAGATGAGAGATACCTCGCACTCAACCCCGATTTGATGCAGCAGTTGATAGACAGATTTTCAAAAGGCGTGGAAAAAATCATGCAAAAAGGGTACATGCCTGTTATCGTTTGTTCGGGGAACATAAGAATTTACTTGTATAAAGCTCTCGAGAAATCACTCCAGAGTATAGCATTTATTTCCTATGAGGAACTTGTTGATGACATTCCCTTTAGTGTAGAAACGGTGATTAAAATATGAAGATAAAAAAGTATGTCGTAGACGATGTTAAGACGGCTTTAAAGCGAATCAAAAATGAACTTGGAGAAGATGCAGTGATACTTCAAACCCGAAAGTTTAAAAAGGGTGGCTTTTTAGGGATTGGAAGTAGTGTCAAATACGAAGTTACTGCCGTTGCAGATGATAAGGAAAAGAGAAACGATTCAAAAAAACAGGAATCAAAAAACGAATATGATGGATGGGTTGACAGCAAAAAATTGTATGAGTTAAAAAAGATCCTATCTCAAAACAGTATGATTAAAAACGAAAAAGTCCAGCAAACAACAAATCCTGTTAATAAAAGAAATGATTACAACCCTTCTATTCCGGAAATCGATTATCAATATCCCGCTAAAAGGGTGAATAATCAAAATTATTATCCTGAAAAAAGTTGGAATACTATGAACAGCCATTCTAAGACTCGAGAAGAAACCAGTGGAGTTTCTGTGACCGAACACAAGTCTATCAATGAAATGAAAAAAGAGATGTTATCCATGAAACGGTTGATGCAGGATCTTTCCTTGAAGATGGATAAAGAATCCTATTTACCCGGTATTCCGGAAGAGTATAAAAAGATATACAAAGCGTTAAAAAAACACGAGTTAAACGATGATATCGCCAGAAAGATTGTTGAATCATTGAGAATAGTGACTCAGGATAAGAATTTCAGTACTTTGGACTTTGAAAAGAAGTTTGTTGACATTCTACACCCGATCATTAAAACAGACAACCCCTTAAAAGAATACGATAAAGGAGATATCATCTTTTTCGTGGGTCCAACAGGAGTGGGTAAGACAACTACGCTAACCAAAATTGCAGCCATGCTTTCTTTGGAAATGCGCAAAAAAGTTGGAATATTAACCATTGATACTTACAGGATAGCTGCGGTGGATCAGCTGAAAACCAGTGCAGATATAATGGGAATTGAAGTTGGAGTGGCTTATAACCCAGGTGAGTTAAGAAGTATGTTGGAGAAGTTTGTCAACTATGATCTGATACTTGTTGATACAGCCGGTAGAAGTCAGAAAAATGAGATGCAAATGTCCGAATTGACCAGGTATTTACAGATTGTAAATCCCAAATACATTTTTTTAACAGAAAGCATGAACGTCAGGAAGGATGATTTGTTTGACATCATTGAACAGTTTTCGGTAGTCTCTCCCACGCATATTATACTAACGAAGTCAGATGAGACGAGTTATTACGGTTCGATTGTTGAGATTACCAATAATTATGACATACCTGTGGCATTTGTGACAAATGGACAGAGGATTCCGGAGGATATTATGGTTGCTGATTCAAAAAGACTTGCTTCAATTATTGTCAAAGAGGTGTTGAAAAATGCCCGATCAAACTGAAACACTTAAACAAGTTGTTGCAAGTCAGAGTCTTGAAATCATATTAGTTGCTAGTGGTAAAGGCGGTGTTGGAAAAAGTGTAATTGCTACCAATCTGGCGGTTTCACTGGCCAGAAACCAAAAAAACGTGCTGCTCTTTGATGCCGATGCCGGCTTTGCCAATGCCGATATTCTTTTAGGTGTAACGACTAAAAACACCTTGAGAGATTACTTAATCAGCGATATGGAATTGAAGGATGTGATTTATCCCACACGATATGGTGTTTGGCTTTTAAGCAGTGGAACGGATGTACAAGACTTAATCGCATTCAGAAAGGAACCAAAGAGTAGATTTATCGATGATTTCATGCACATGGCTTTGGATATGAATTACGCCATTGTTGATACGGGTGCCGGGTACACTGAAGAATTGTTATCTTTTTATTCGGCAGCTGATAAGCTGTTTTTGGTGACAACTCCTGAACCGACGGCGTTAATGAACGTATATACTCTGGCAAAGGTATTGTCCAGCAACGGTATTTTCCCTGAGCTTTACCTGATAATGAATCAGTCCAGAAATACTTCAAAGGATATCAAAGTATTGGACAGGTTTTCATATGTTATTGAAAAATTTGCCGGTTGGAAAGTTCAAGAAAGATTTATTTTAAGAAGCGACAAGACCGTCAGTAACAGTGTTATCAAACAAGTACCCTTAATTGAGCTCTACCAGCATTCGCAACCGGCACAAACGATAGCACGATTGACTGATCAAGTGTTAAAGGATGAATTGGAAGAGAAAAACGATGATGGTGGTTTTCTCACTAAAATCAAAAAACTTTTTGGAATAAAGTAGGCTGTCCATCGTGGAAGAAAAAGATCGGAAGCTATCCTATTTAATGTCACTTGGACATTGGGAAGTATCTTTATTAACAGAATCCAAGACAATTTCAGCAGTCTACATTGGTAAGTACAAGCGAAATTTACTTTTTGAAACTACCAAGCTTTTTGATAAAGCTGAACTGACCGACAAAAAATTGGATTTTAAGATCTTTATGCCTACCTTTTTCATCTCTGGGTTGGGGAAGTGTGTGAAAATTGCAGAGATTGAAGGCAACCGTGATGAGATGGTTATGAGATTTATGTTAGAGCCTGAAAGGTTAAGGATCAAGCAACAAAGATATTATAAACGTTTACCAATCCTTGAAAAAGCTACCTTTGATTTGGAACATCAAAGGGTGAATGTTATTGTAAAGGATATTTCTTTACAGGGGATTGGTTTGTACACAACGGAAAGGATCAGAGGAGAATCGGGTATTCTTAACTTTGAAAAGAATGATTTAAGCTTAAAGGTTCAAAAAGTGCACGAATTTACGGATTTCAACCTTTTTCAATATGGGATGAAGTTGATGCCGGATCAAAGCACAGATCAGCTTAAAGACTTCCTGTTAAAGATTCAGAAAAGAATACGCTCGATGGATTTTATCCTGTAAAAAAACGACTTGAAGGATTGATATGATGGATTATCTAAATTCAAAAGTACCAACTGAATCTGTACTATCCATTGGGAAACCTTTGTTGTTGGATATATCAGATCCTGAACTTGCCGGAGTTTATAAGAGCAGTATTTTTGAATTGGATTTTCAAAAAAAGGTAATGACTATCGGTATGCCAAGTTACAAAGGTCAATTTGTGCCAATACCGGCGGGTGTTAGTGCTTATGTCAAGATGTTTGACAGAAGCTCAATGTTTGTTTTCATGTCAAAAGTGATTTCTTATGAAAAGAACAAAGAGGGATTTCTAATCACCTATATGACAATACCCGATCAGGCCAGAAAAGTTCAAAGACGGCAATTTGTCAGAATACCTTTTTTCCAAAAGGGCGTCTTTACCTTGGAGCCATATCCGCCTAAACCTAAACTTGAAGAATTAAGCAGTCAAGAAACAGAACAAAAAAGGGGAAAAGAGATCACAGAACAATATTTTATCACCAAGGATTTAAGTGCCAATGGTTTACAAATAGTGACAAAACCCAGGTTGAATGCGGGAGAAAAGATTTATATTAATTTGGAAATTGGTGGAGGAATTGGACTTGAAAATCAAGAATCAAAGATCGTTAGAAGGGATATGTCTGTGGATACCTCCAACAATATTTACGGTGTTCAGTTCCTTTCCATGTCAAAAAGTAAAGAGGATAAAATGGTAAAATATATTTTTCATCTTCAGCAGGAGAGAAGGAAGAAAGAAAAACAATTGAAAGAGGGGAGCTAAGCTTATGTCAGTTTATGATAAATTAGAACCATTTCATTTTGAAGCCTTAAAGGAAATAGGAAATATAGGGACGGGTAATGCGGCTACTTCTTTATCAACCATGATGAATAAGAAAGTAGAAATAACGGTTCCAGATGTATCTGTGGTTGAAATTTCCAAAATCCCTTTTATGTTTAAAGACCCTGAAAAAGTTACTGTTGGAATTCAAATGAGCTTTTTTGGTGACTTGAATGGTCAACTTCTTTTAATCTTCGATTCGGAACCTGCCAAACAAATACTAAAATTATTGATTGGTCAGAGAAGTGATGATTTAACTCAAATGGATGAAATGCAGCGTTCCGTTTTTTCGGAGTTGGGAAACATCGTTTGTGGGTCCTATCTGGTTTCACTGTCCCAATTTACCAATCTGAATTTGAATTCTGAGGTGCCGCAGGTGACCTTTGATATGGTTTCAGCCATTGTTGCTGAATCATGTTTGACATATGCTGAAGAGGAAGATAAAAGTATTGTGATTGAAACAGAGTTTGAAATCGAATCTCAGGTTAACGTAGAAGCTTATCTTTTCCAAATTATGGAACCCAACTCCATCCCAAAATTGTTAAATAGTATCGGGATGTGAATTGAATGGGACAAAAGAAGATCATCGGTATTGGTGAATATGTAGCTGCAAAAAACCCCCAAATTTTGGTAACCCTTGGTTTGGGATCCTGTGTGGGAGTTTGTTTGATTGACAAAAAGGCCGGTGTGGGAGGTTTGATCCACGTTATGCTACCTGACAGCGGAGGGAAAAACGTTTCAAAACCTGGTAAATACGCCGATACGGGTATACCGATACTGATAGAAGATATGAAAGGATTAGGTGCTACAAGCGGTAATTTGGAAGCCAAAATCGCCGGAGGAGCAGCCATGTTTCAAAAAAAGGGTTCCACAATGGAAGTGGGAAAGCGAAATGTAGAAGCTGTGAAAAAGATCCTTGCAAAGTTCAAAGTAAGGATTCGTGCAGATGATACAGGAGGTAATCGAGCGAGAAGTATTGAGTTTAATATCAGTACCGGGATTTTAAATGTCAGAAAGGTTGGCGGAGGGGAGAAAACAGAAGTTTCTCAGATTTGAGGTGTTGTAAATGAATTCTTTTTCCTACGAAAAGTATCAGAAAAAAATGTCTTCAACAGAAATGATTCAACATTTTCTTCCGCGAATAAAAGCAATTGCGATTTCTCTAAAAAGCTCATTGCCTGAAAACGTAGAGTTGGATGATTTGATACAAGAGGGATTAATTGGCTTATTAAATGTTCGTGAAAGATACGACCCATCCAGGGGAGCAAGTTTTTTTACCTTTGCAATGAAACGTGTTCGAGGCGCTATGTACGACTATCTAAGAAAAATAGATTGGATTCCCCGTAATACCAGACATTTGATGAAAAAAGTTGAAGAAGCAATGATCGAACTCCAAAGTGAAGACGGAGAATTTCCCAGTTCAGAACGAATTCAAAAGCATTTGGGATTAAGTGAAAAAGAAGTTACTCTCGCTTTGAACGAAATGTCGAGAAGGCAGTTGTTGAATTTAGACGGTTTTTTGTCAGATGATGCAGATGATTTTACCGATTTTTTTTCATCCAAGTCCAACACTCCTGAAGAAATCTATTTCAAAGAAGAACTTACCGAACATCTTAAAGAAGAAATTAAGGAATTAAAGGAACGAGAACGTCAGATTTTATCCCTATATTACGTCGAAGAATTGAATTTCAAAGAAATAGCTAAAATATTATCGGTTACCGAATCGAGAATTTCACAGATTCATCGGAGTATTATGTTGAAATTAAAAGACCGAATGAACCAGTTCCTTGGAAGACAAGAGGCGGATTAAAATGACCGGACCAGTAGAAATGCAAACAAATTTCATAAGGGCACCTCAAACGGCTCAACAGATCGGCAATCAATCAAGTGCTGAAAACGCGGTATATACAACAATTGCTCAAGAACAGTCGGAAGAAGCCAAAAGACAAACTGAATCGACCAGAAATTCAAAAAAAAGCGAGCAGGAAGAAACCAAAAATGCCACAGATGAGCAGAAAAAAAATGCCTATCTTCAACGGGATATGAAGGCGAAAAAGAACAGAGAAGAAAAAATCGTTGAAGATGAATTCAGAGGACATTTTTTGGATATTCACTTATAAAGACTTGAAGACTATTTGTTTAAGAGGTTTAAAAAAATTGACTTGAGGTGTTTGATATGTCAGATGTTAATATGAGCCTGGGTTATTTGATGGTCACCAGAACTTCAGAAAATGAATATGTTGGTGGAATTATGGTGACGGATCCTTATGCTATTCCTGTAGAATTTAAGTATTCCGAGCCGATCAAACCCACAGGACTCCAAAAAATATTGTACGGTAATTCCATCGAAAAATATCTTTTAGTGGATGTTATCGCAAAAAAACTGTTGCAGAATATTGAGGAAAAACCAAAATTCATTTTAATAGAAGATGCGAGATTATTAGATATTCAGTTTAAAATGCCGATTATACACATTAGTATCCCGACAAAAGAAAATGAGGCAGCAAAAGAAATTAAAGTACGTGAGGAATTATCGAAAGAAAGTCTTGAAAGTGGTTATGCTCTTGTTTTTAACGGTACCCTTACCAGTGATGATATCAAATGGCTTGAAAGGATATCCGACGAAATAGATATTTTGGAACCTTTCCATAGGCTCAAGGAGGCTTTGAGTTACGTTTGTTCAGAAGAATAGGCCAATATTTCAAAGATATAACTGAAACGATTAAAAGGGAACGTGGCAAACTTCAGATCAATTCTGGCCCTATTGGCTTTAAACTTAAAACCCAGAACTTTTCTTCTGCAAATGATGACATTGATATCAAAGACTTACAGACACTTCGTCAGATGTTTACTCCAATTGATATTCAAGATAAAATACCGGAACTTGTCGTTAAGGGAGAATCAGAGTACGCTCATTCGCTGGGGGTGTCTTCAGCTACGATACATTTTAGGGTTGTTTTAAAAAGATTGACAGAACACAATCTAAACATATCGATTAAAAGTTGTTCCTGTGGATTTGAAGAAATATTGGGTTTTAAAGAACTTGAAATTAATCGTTTTCTAGAGACAAAACTTAAGGAAACTGATTTTGTTAAAGATGAAATGAATGAACTTCCGCTAAAAGAAACAAATGAGATAGACAATTTTCAACTTTCGATTCAGGAGGAATTGTTTATAAGCCACAAGGCAAATGTCAATAACTGTCAAATGAAAACTGAAGTAATGGTTGATGATCTAGAAACAGAATTTGACCAAAAACAAAAAGCTGCCTTTCACTTTGAAAATTCAACGGGTTTTAATGCATTCGTTGAGTCATATTCCCCAACGATTACTGTCAATTGTAATCATAGTCTTGGATGCGTGATGAGATTTCCGATTAAGAGATATAAAGTTTCAAAGATTGGTTATGAGAGAGACGAGCTTAAACGGGCTCTAAGTTTTATCTTAAAAAGATATAAAAATGCCGGTCAATTGGTTATCGTGGGTATTTATAAGAACGTTCCCGTTGATACCGCCGAAAGGCTGACATTTACAAAAAATGGGGAACTCTTTTTTTATTTAAAAAAAGGAAATAGAAAACGTTCCATTTTATTGGATGTATTGGTTGTTAAAACAAAAGAGGGAAGATATCATGTTGGTCCAATCATTAGAAAAGCTTAAGAGCAAAAAAATCTCAAAAAGAAGCGTTATTGTTGCAGGCGAAACCGGTTTTTACGATAAGTTGCCTGAGATCATACATGCTTTGATGGAAAATATCCAAGGACCGAAGGTGATTGTACTTCCTGACTTAAAAACCTATCGACGATTTTTAGATTCTGATAATCAAGATTGTTTTGATTTGTTCCCCCCCTTGGATGTTTTACCCTTTGAACCGGTAGGGGCATCTTATTCAACTTTAAGATCCAGAATGAAAACCTTACTAAACGATCAAAATGATTCAAAACCTATTGTAACCACATCTTTGGGGTTACTACAAAAAACCCTCAGCACACAGGAACTAAAGGAAAAGATGTTGCCTGTTAAAGTGGCTGAGAGGATCGGAATGGGTAAGATCAGAGATTTTTTAAAAGAAACAGGGTATGAACATGTCTTCACAGTAAAAAATCCCGGGGAGTTTTCGGTTAAAGGATTTATTGTAGACTTTTTCCCGCTTCATTCAGAAAGTCCCATAAGAATTGAGTTTTTTGATGACGAAATTTCAGAGATAAGAAGCTTTCACCCTGAAAGTCAGAGAATGATTGAAAGACTCGATCATTGCCTTATTACTCCTGCGAAAGAGTTGATCTTTGATCAAGACAATGAGACGGCCTTTTCAGAGAGAATAAAAAAGCTGAAGGACAAATATCCAAACAGTGAGTTTTTAGAAGACCTTGAACAGCATCCATTAGATTATTCTGCTCTTTCTGCACTTTTTTTAAAAGAATCCGTCCCTGCTATTTCCCTCTTTTCTGAACGGAAATTTATTTTTGTGGACCTTGAAGATTCTTTAGAAGCGATCAAACAGTATGAAAAAGACCTTTTTGAAATCTTTCCGGGGACTGAATATCGAGAAATCTACTTTCACTTTTTAAGAATAAGTGAATCCATGCTCTTACGAGTCGGTGAATGGATTAACTTAACAAAAATAGAACCTCAATTTGATGATGCCTCTGTGAATTTTGGGGTATATGAGCTGATAAAACTCAATACAGATGGTATCAAGTCCTCAAAAAAAATTAGAAAAACCTCGAAATTTTTGGAATATGAAACGGAAAAAATCATTGATGAAGATAATTTGGAAACCGGGACGCTCATTGTTCATGAGGATTACGGTGTAGGTAAATACAAAGGAAATGAAGTCATAACCAATTATGCTGGAACTCGTGAATACCTTAAATTGGAATATGCCGACGAAGTAATCATCTTTGTTCCTGTGGAAAACATCGACAGGATTCATACCTATGTGGGTGATGAAAACCTTGTCAAACTGACAAATTTAAAAAGTAAGACCTGGTCCAACACAAAAAAGAAAGTGCGAGAAGACATTGAACAAAAGATAGGAGAGCTGATCAAATTATATGCTATCAGGACACATACCCAAGGACTTTCCTTAACTGGAGAACCTGAGTTAGAAAATAAGTTTTTCGACAGCTTTCCCCATATAGAAACAAATGCACAAGATAAAGCTATAGAAGAAGTGTTTACCGATATGGAAGCCTCCCAACCCATGGATAGGCTAATTTTTGGAGATGCCGGCTCAGGGAAGACAGAAGTTGCCATGCGAGCTGCATTTAGAGCGGTATGCTCAGGCTATCAAGTCGCCATGTTGGTTCCTACTACCGTCTTAGCCAAACAACATTTCACCCAGTTTCATCAGAGAATGTCCGAATTTGGTTTAACTGTCAAACTGTTGGATCGATTTGTCACATCGAAGCAAAGAAGTGCCATCATCAAAGGGTTAAAAGAAGGATCAGTTGATATTGTCATCGGAACTCATTCCCTTCTATCCAAAACAGTCAAACACAATAATCTGGGGTTGTTGATCATAGATGAAGAGCAGAAATTCGGTGTGCTTCAAAAGGAAAAGATTAAGTCATTCAAGGAGAAAATAGATGTTTTAACGCTTTCTGCTACCCCTATACCACGCACATTGTATATGGGATTATCCGGTATAAAAAACATGTCTATCATTGATACACTTCCTCCAGGAAGAATTCCCATCGAGGTGACAAGCTCGCCTTACAATGAAAAATTGATAAAAACGGCGGTTTTAAGGGAGGTCTCCAGAGGAGGACAGGTGATTTACGTTCACAATCGAGTAGAGGATATCGACGAGGTTTTCGAAGGCCTGCAAAGGATGATTCCCGATATCACCTGTGGACTTGCACATGGTCAAATGAGAAAAAGTCAATTTGAAACGTCGGTAAAGGCCTTTTACGAAGGTGAAACGGATATGTTGATCTGTACGACGATCATCGAAAGTGGTGTGGATATACCCAATGCCAACACCCTTATCATAGACGATGCCCACCGGTACGGGTTGTCACAGCTTTATCAACTGAGGGGTAGAGTAGGCAGGAGTGACAGAAGAGCGTATGCCTATTTCCTCTATCCAAGAAAAACGCGGTTAAAACCGGAAGCTGTTTCCAGATTAGATGCGATAGTATCTTATCATGGTGCCGGCAGTGGCCTTCAATTATCCATGAGAGATATGGAAATAAGAGGGATTGGCAATATCCTTGGAATGGAGCAGCACGGAGAAATCAATACCATTGGATTACACCTTTATCGACAGATTCTTGATGATGTCATGGTGAAACACGGACTGAAAGAAAACAAACAAGAACAATCAGTTGAGGAAAAATCATCCCTTAACGTTGAATTGAAAGGGTTTTATTTTGAGCTGCTCATTCCCGAAGAGTATATTGATAACAACATCGAACGAATGAAAATATACAGAAAGATTGCCCTCAGTGAGCGATTAGAGGATTTTGATGATATCCAAAAAGAGATCGAAGACAGATTTGGAAAAGCTCCGGAACAAATTAAAAGCTTGCTTTATTATTCAAAAATGAAGTTCCTGGCAGGGGCGTTGGGCATTAAAACAATTGAAAAAATAACAGGTACCGGACAATATCGATTGATGTTCAAAGACATCAAATCAGCGGACCTTTTTTCTCTTGGAAAACACAGAGGTTTTATCAACCGTGAAGAACAACAAGCCATTATCTTTTCTAAAAATGATTATGAGTTGTACCAGATTTTTAGTGAAAACTATGAAGGAGATGACCATGATTGGATAAAAAAGTCCGAGTAACCGTTCTTATGGACGATTTGGCCGGAAAGATGCGTAATATTCGTGCGCATCACGGATTATCTTTTCTGTTTGATATCCAATATCCCGGTGGAAATACATTCAGATTGTTGTTTGATTCAGGAACCAATGGTCAAGATCTTATCAACAATATGCGAATTCTGGAGATTGATCCCGATACCATTGATGCTGCAATGATCACGCATAAACATTATGATCATTTGGGAGGATTACCTCAAGTTCTGGAAACAAGAAGAAATCCCTTAACAGTTGTTATTGGTAACGACTTTTTTGTTCCTTCCTTTTCAATCAACCCCTGGAAGTTTGCAGGTGCTGTGTATACAAAAGCAGAGCTGGAAAATAAAGGTGCCCTTTTTGTTGACATACGCACGCCATTTGAAATTTCCCCGGATTTATTTATCAGTGGGAAATTTAAAGATATTGATCGTCAATTTGAGAATATACAAGGTTACACCAGAATTGTAAACGGGGAACCGGATGAAGATCATCAACAGGAGGAAATTGCCCTTTATATCACTGAAGATGAACGTGTACACGTGTTCTCAGGTTGTTCACATTCTGGTATCGTAAATATCTGTAGGGATGCAATGCGAAAAACCGGAAAAGAAAAGATCGGGTTAATCATGGGAGGATTTCACTTCGTCAATTTATCCATGGCGTCTATTAATGACAATATCAAAGAACTCCAAACCTTTGAACCGCTGGCTGTTTTGGCAGGACATTGTACGGGTTTTACAGGTCTCTCCCTATTATTTAACACTTTCGGGAAACGTTTTTCGAGATACGCTTGCTCGGATAGGTTCAATTTAATCAGAGACTAAATCGTTTCACAGTATCTCCCGCCTAACCGTAACATATACGTAATTAAAAATTTGTTGAAGTTTTTCTAAGCTGTCATAACACCATGTTGACTAAAAAACTATTTTCGGTTATACTCACTGTGGCTCTTAGGAGGAGTGAGTGTTTTGTTTGAAAACTTGCAGGAAAAACTCTCAAAGGCTTTTAAAAGTTTAAAAGGCCAGGGAAAAATAAGTGAAAAGAATATTAAAGAAGCCATCAGAATGGTCAAGATGTCTTTGCTGGAAGCTGATGTAAACTATAAGATAGTCAAGGGTTTTATTGCCAAGGTAAAAGAAAAAGCCATGGGTGAAGAGGTTATGAAAAGCCTCACACCTGATCAGCAATTCATAAAGATCGTTAATGATGAATTGACGAAACTGATGGGGGAAAAAACTGAAAAGCTAAAATTTGTTCACAGACCTTCCTACCTGATGATGGTTGGACTTCAGGGAAGCGGTAAAACAACAACCGCTGCAAAATTGTCCAGAAAGTTAAAATCAGAGGGCAAAAAGATTTTACTGGTGGCAGCAGATGTTTATCGTCCTGCGGCTATCAACCAGCTTGAAGTTTTGGGAGAGGAAATTGGTGTAGATGTATTCGCGGGAGACCGAAAAAATGCATTGAAGATTGTGGAAGATACTCAGGAATTGGCAGTTAAAAAGAACGTCGATTGTGTCATTTTAGATACTGCGGGTAGGTTGCACATTGATGAAAAGATGATGGACGAACTGGAAAGTATCAAAAAAATGGTTAATCCCGATGAAATCTTGATGGTTATCGATGCAATGATTGGGCAAGATGCTTTAACAACGGCAAAGAGCTTCAATGAAAGACTTGAGGTGACTGGGTTTGTCCTGACAAAGCTTGATGGAGATGCCAGAGGTGGTGTTGCCCTTTCCATCAGAGAAGAAACGGGAAAACCCATTAAGTACGTTGGAGTCAGCGAAAAAACAGATGGTATTGAGGAATTTCATCCCGATCGAATGGCCAATCGAATTCTTGGGATGGGGGACGTGTTAACCCTTATTGAAAAGGTAGAACAATCCGTAGATCAAGAAAAGGCAAAAGAAATGGAGAAGAAGTTTAAAAAGGCCCAGTTTACCTTTGATGATTTTCTCGATCAGTTAAAACAGATTCAAAAAATGGGGTCTCTTTCATCGATATTGGGGATGCTGCCCGGAGCCAATAAAATAAAAAATCTCGATGTAGATGAATCACGACTGACCCGCATTAGTGCCATTATTCAATCGATGACCAAAAAAGAAAGAAAAAATCCAAAGATTATCAATTATTCAAGAAAAAAAAGGATAGCCAGTGGAAGTGGACAACCGTTGTCTGAAGTGACGCGTTTGTTGAAGAATTTCGAGGACATGAAAAAGATGATGAAAAAAATGAACAAAGGGAGCTTCAAGGGACTAAAGGGAATATCAGGTGGAGGGTTCCCATTTTAAGACAAACGTGTATCAAAAAAATAAATCGTAAAAAATAAATTTAGAGGAGGTAAATTTAACTGTGGTAAGAATCAGATTAACCCGTATGGGTAAAAAGAAGATGCCATTCTACAGAGTGGTTGTTATTGATCAGAAAAAAAGAAGAGATGGGGCTTATATCGAATCCTTAGGTTTTTATGATCCATTACGAGATCCTGCTTTAACAAGGGTTGATGTTGATAAGGCCGTTGACTGGTTGCTGAAAGGTGCGCAGCCTACAGAAACTGTAAGAAGTTTGTTTAGAAAACACGGTGTTATGGATCGTTTCACAAAGGCTAAGAATGGTGAAGCAGCCGTTCAAAAAGAAGAAGATGGAGCTGTAGAAGAAGAATGAAAGAAGCGCTCGAAACCATCGTAAAGGGGATTGTAAAAAATCCGGATGAGGTTGACATTTTTGAAACAGAAGAAGATGGAAACGTGGTATTCGAGTTGGTACTCAACCCTGAAGATGTAGGACAAATCATTGGGAAAAACGGCAGGACCATAAAATCCATTAATATCCTGTTGAATTCCTTGGCAGGGGCGAAAAACGAGAAGTTTATTTTAAAGGTAAAACGGTGAAGAAAACAATAAATGATTTATGATTTACGGAGCATTACATCGGATAAAATTGCCATTGGCATTGTAAAAAGCACTCACGGCTTAAAAGGTGAGGTAAAGGTAAAGGCATACACCAATTACATGACGGTCTTTGAAAGTGGAATGGAGTATTTGCTTTACAATAGCGAAAGAAAAAGGCATTTAATCGCTAAGGCTGATACAATCAAAAACTCAGGTAAACTGTTGATCGTTCGATTTGAAGGTTTCGAAAGTATAGAAGATGCAAATAAAATTTCAGGATTTGAAATTTACATATCCTTGGAACAGTTACCTGAGATTGGAGAAGATGGATATTATTTTTATCAGCTGTTAGACAGTCAAGTTATCGATGAAAATGATCAGCTGATTGGTCGTGTTGTTGATATCATCGAAACAGGCAGTTCTGATGTATTATCGGTGTTTCCTGAAGATTGCGATCAGGAGCAGGAACCTGAAAAAGAGATCATGATTCCAATTGTTCAGGATTTTATTGTTAGGCTTGACAAGGAAAATAAGCGGATCAAAGTCCGTATACCGAAATATTATAAAGGGAATGTTCTGGATTGAAGATTTCTGTCGCAACACTACTGCCCGACCTGATCAAAGAAGGACTGAAATGGGGTATACTGGGAAGAGCAGTGGAAAATGGGGTAATCGATGTTGATGTCATAAATATTCGCGATTATACAACAGACAGACACAGAACAACGGATGATTACATTTACGGTGGTGGTGCCGGGATGGTCATGAAACCGGAACCCCTTTATGATTTGTACGATGATTTGATTTGCAAAGGTAGAAAACCGTATGTGATTTATGCTTCACCCCAAGGTAGGGTTTTTCACTCTGAGATAGCCCATGAGCTTGCGAAAAAAGATGAATTGCTATTTATCTGTGGTCGATACGAAGGAATTGATGAAAGGTGCATGAAAATCGTTGATGATGAGATTTCCATCGGGGATTACGTCACAAGCGGAGCTGAGTTTCCTGTACTTGTTATGATCGATTCGATTAGCAGATTTTATCCCGGTGTAGTTGGGAATTATGATTCCGTTATAAACGATTCCCATTACCAAGGGCTTTTGGACCATGAGAATTATACACGTCCCTCTGAATATCGGGGAATGAAGGTCCCGGAAGTGTATTTGAATGGAAATCATAAACTAATTGACGAAGCCAGATTAAAAAATTCTTTACTGAGAACAGCTGTCAAACGCCCTGATTTGTTTTCACAGAAAGAATTTAGTGTTGAAGAAAAACGAGCTTTGGCAAAATTGATTTTGGAGTTGTATCAGGATGTTGAATAAGTTATACGTGGCATTAATACATTACCCATGCTTGGGAAAAAATAATCAAATTATTTCCACCGCAGTCACAAATATCGATATACATGATATTGCCAGAACTTGTCGAACTTATAATATCAAAAAATATTTCATGGTTACCAATTTACCGGCGCAACAGGAGATTATTAGAAGAGTATTGAAATTTTGGATAGATGGTTCAGGCAGACGATTTAACGAAAACAGGACGGAAGCCCTATATGAAGTTGATCTCAAGGCTTATTACGAAGATGTGATCGAAGCCATCACTCAAAAAGAAGGTGAAAAACCTTTAACTGTTTTTACATCTGCCAAGACAAGACCGAATACCATTACTTTCGATGAGATGAGACAGGAAATTCTTTCTCAAAAAAAACCCATTCTTTTAATATTTGGGACGGGACATGGCTTGCCTAATGAAATACTCAGTACTTGTGATTATTCTCTGGAGCCGGTTAGAGCTTCAGGCGATTTCAATCATTTATCAGTCAGAAGTGCGATAGCCATTATCTTGGACCGGTTAATTGGGGAGACAATTTCTTGATAAAAAGGTCATTAATAAATGAAAGAAGAATATAAAAATAAATGTTAGGAGGTTATAATTATGTCGGATGCTCTCATACGTGCAATAGAACAACCGGATTATAAATCGGTTACACCCTTCAGAATTGGAGACACGATTAGGGTACATCAGAAAATCAAAGAAGGGAACAAAGAAAGAATTCAGAAGTTTGAAGGAATTGTTATCCAAAGGCGCGGAGGCGGAATGGGTAAGACTTTCACCGTTAGAAAAATTGGAGCCAATGGAATAGGTGTAGAAAAGATTTTTCCGATTAATTCCCCATCTTTGGAAAAAATTGAAGTGGTCAAAACCGGTAAAGTCAGAAGGGCTAAAATATTCTACATCAGGGATATTGTTGGAGTAGTTAAAATTAAGGAAAGAAGAAAGAAAAGAAAATAAAATAGAGTAATTTACGGGAGCCTGAAAAGGGTTCCCTCTTCCGTTATAGGGGCTGATATCATAGTGAAGAAAGAAAAGACATCAATCAAGGAAAAGGCTAAACGTGAAACGGTAGAATGGGGTAAGGCTTTAATTTATGCAGTTGTTGCCGTTATTATTATCAGACTTTTTGTTTTTGAAACCATGATGGTGCCTACCGAATCAATGGTCCCCGCGATCATTCCACAAGACCGTTTGTTCGTTGAAAGGATCACTTTTCAAGCTAGAGAGCCGGAGTACGGCGAAATTGTTGTTTTTTGGACTCCTTTTGTTGATAAAGAAGCTCAAAAGATGCTTCGTGCTTTTGACCATTTTATGGACATGTTCTCTCCAAGTGAATTTAAAGGACATGTTAAATACGTCAAACGGCTAATTGGTAAGCCGGGAGATATTGTTGAATTATCACAAAATATCGAAAATTCAGGATACCGGGTCTTGATCAACGGAGAAACGCCTAATGGTTTAAAGGATATCAGTTATGAGCGAGCAGCTATTTTTACGGATCCGAATTTCTACAGAAAGATGGCTTATCCTGAGGAATATCCCTATCTCAGTACTCAGGAAAAGAATCTGTTTAACTATTATAATCAGGCATTAGATTACAAAGAAGCCTATGAAGAAGTATTCTCGGGTTTAAAAGTTGAAGATTATGCCTGGTATGATAAAGAAAGCGGGAAGGTAAAGGTCAAAGTTCCGGATGGTTTGTATTTTTTTATGGGAGATAATTCAGCCCATAGTTTTGATGGTAGATATTTTGGTTTTGTCCCTAAAAAGAATATTGTAGGAGGGCCCTTATTGATTTTCTGGCCGATGAATCATTTTGGCCCCGTCAATAAAAACGTGAAATGATATGGAGGATAAATGGTATCCCGGGCATATCGCTAAAGCAAAAAGAAGAATTGGGGAAAAGGTCAAAGCAGTAAATGCCGTAATAGAGATGATTGATGCAAGAATCCCCTATTCTGGGAGGGCTTATGAGTGGCGAAAACTCTTTTATAACAAGTTTAATATTATTTTGTTGACCAAGAGTGATTTAGCTGATCAAAAGGTTACTGAAAAATGGGTTCATTATTATCAAAAACAGGGCGTTTACTGTATTTCTTTATCTTTAAAAGATGATCCTTCAAGAATAAAAAAAAGACTACAACAGATCAGAGGAAGAATCCCGTCCAAATCTCCTTATAAACGAGCCATGATCACGGGTATTCCGAATGTCGGTAAATCGACACTCATCAACAAAATCTTAAACAAAAAAAGTATGAGAACCGGGAATACGCCGGGAGTAACAAAGGGCTTGCAATGGATAAACGTCAGTGATGATTTCCTTTTACTGGATACTCCCGGGATTTTATATTCCAATTTGTACAGTGATGCTGTAAAATATAAATTACTGCTTACTTCAGGGATCAAGGCAACGGTCGATATTATAGATTCGGCACTGGCATTTGGTATTAAGCATTTAATGGAACACTATCCCGAGATTCCTTTACAGATATTTGGAGAGGCACTTAATCCGGATGAAATTGACATTATGAGATTATATGAGAAATTATGTCAAAAAAGAGGTTTTTTATTGGCAAAAGGAGAATTTGATATTCAGCGTGCCAGAACGATATTTTTAAAGATGTTTCAGGATGGAACAATTGGTAAAATTAGTCTTGAGACACCTGATTTATTACTATCCGAAACAATGGAACAATTGTGATTATGTTATAATCAACCACCTTAGGAGGGAAAATCATGAGATTTTTGATCGTTGAAGATGACCCGATAACCACAAAAATGTTAAAAACTATTTTATCCGAATATGGAGAATGTGATTTTGCGGACAATGGAATAGATGGTTTGGATCGGGTGATTGAAGCAGGTGCCAGGAATGAACCTTATGATCTTGTCACTTTGGATATCATGATGCCCAGAATGGATGGGCATGATGTATTGGCGAGAATTAAACGACTGAGAAAGAACAACTCACCGAAAGTCGTCATGATAACTGCCCTCGGTGATAAAAAGAATATTCAAAAAAGTTATGTCCGCGGATGCGATGGATATTTGATCAAACCTATTGAAAAAGAAGCGATTGTTACAAAATTAAAATCTCTGGAATTAATCGATTGACTACTGTGCCTTTTTAAATCCCCCACCACCTGGGGTTTCAATTCTCAGTTTATCCCCTTTTTTAAGAAAAAGACTAAATTTCCCAGGGAGCTGTTTTATTTGCTTATCCTTGCATATTAACAGGTTGTTCCCGGCTTTGCCATTCTCTCCCCCAAATAACCCATATGGAGAAAATTTTCTTCTTTCGCTCAGCATAGTACACTCAGCGTCATTCAGGAGAGTGAATTCTCTGATTAAACCATTTCCGCCCTTATGAAGTCCATTTCCGCCACTGTTATGACGAATGGCATAATTGGTGATTCTAAATGGATACTCATATTCGATAGCTTCTACCGGTGTATTAAGGGTGTTTGTCATATGGGATTGTATGGCATTCTCTCCATCTTCCCTTAAACTTGCGCCTGTTCCTCCTCCCATTGTTTCATAATAGGCAAAAGCCTGACCACTATCAGACTTAATGCCACCAATGGTAAAATTATTCATGGTTCCTTGACTTGCAGCGGGGATTTTCTCCGGGACAGCTTGTGATAAAGCTCCGAGAACACAATCTACAATACGTTGTGAGGTTTCCACGTTGCCCCCTGCTACAGCTGCAGGATATGTTGCGTCAACAATTGAACCGGGTTGAGTGATAATTGTTAAAGGGGACATACAACCTGCGTTTGCGGGAATATTTTCCTTTACTAATGCTCTAAAGACGTACAAACATGCAGATGCTGTTATGGCATAAACTGCATTAACACTTCCTTGTATTTGTTTTGAACTGCCCGTGAAATCAATAATAGCTTGGTCTTCTTTGATTTCCACGCCGACTTTTATTTTAATTTTTTCATCATCCACACCATCTGAATCCAGATAATCTTCAAAGAGATATAATCCGTTGGGAATGATTTTTAATGTTTTTCTCATGATTTTTTCTGAATATTCCATAAGAGCTTTTGAATAGAGAACGACTGTTTCTTGGCTGTTTTTTTCAATTAATTCGCTGATTCTTCTGATTCCTATTTTGTTGGCCATGAACTGTGCAGCAAAATCTCCTTGACGCTCGATCTTAGTTCGAACGTTGCTCAGAATTAAACTCAAAACATCTTCATCGATTTGATAATTCTTCATGATTTTCAACGCCGGGATGATCAGACCTTCTTGATAAATAGACCTTGACAGTGGCATGGAACCCGCACTCATGCCACCAATATCCGCGTGATGCGCTCGATTTGCAACGTAAAACAAAGGCTGTGTGGAGTCTTCTTTTGTAAAGACCGGGGCGACAATGGTTACATCCGGTAAATGTGTTCCGCCTTTGAAAGGATCGTTTAAAATAATCATATCCCCGGGATTAATGGATACATTTTGAATTGCCGCTTTAACGGACATGGGCATTGATCCCAAATGAACCGGTATATGAGCAGCTTGATTCACCATATCTCCTGATGCATTAAAAATGGCACAAGAATAATCTCTCCTCTCCTTTATGTTTGGAGAAAATGCCGTTCTGTTTAATGTGACACCCATTTCTTCTGCAATTGCGGAAAACTTATTTTTAAAGATTTCCAATTTAATCGGATCAACCATCATCAAAAGCCTCCATTCTTTTTTCCCACGATCAAATTTCCATAAGCGTCCACTCGAACGGTTCTGGAAGGGGGAATAACGATTGTGGAAGAATACTCTACGATAATAAGGGGCCCAGTCAGCTGATTACCAAACTGCAATTTGCTCCTGTCAATGACTTTTGTAGCTACAACCAACCCGTCAAAAACACAATCTTTTGTAAATATAAATGCATCATTGTCTACAGCAGTATTAGATTGCTTTTGTTTATCTAAATCGGGTTTTTCGTTTTTCCCATAGGCTCTTATTCTAACATTAACAATTTCGCAGGCTTTATCCTTGTTGGAATAGCCATAACGTTTTTCATGAACTTGATCGAAGGTATTTCTTATGTCATCACCATATTCTACGATCAATTCATAAGATTGACCCTTATATCTCATATCAACAAATTGGTCGATGAAAATGTCATTTGGCGCGATTCCTTCCAAAGACAGGTCACTGATGGCTTTTTTGCGTAATTCTTGAAATTCATCATTTAAAGTTTCTTTGGGAATTGGGTAATCTACCATGATGGTTTTAGAATAATCTCGAATGCAATCTGCCAACAACATGCCTTTAGCGGATAATATACCCGGGTCTTTTGGGATGAGTATTCTTGGAATATTGAGTAAATCAGCCAGAAAACAAGCGTGCATCCCACCGGCACCTCCAAATGAGCAAAGTGTAAATTCTGAGGGATCGTAACCCCTGTCCACAGAAATGACGCGAATCGCCTTTTCCATGACCGTATTTGCAATATCACAAATTCCTTCCGCCAATTTTACCTTTGATAAGCCCGTTTGTTCTGATAGATTGGAGAAGTATCGCTCCAACCGTGTTTTTGCCAAAGGCATTGTTCCGCCTAAGAATTGTTCCGGTATGAGCCTGCCCAAATATAGATTGGCATCCGTTACGGTAATTTCATTTCCGATGCCGTAACAAATAGGGCCAGGGTCTGCTCCTGCGCTTAATGGTCCCACTTTTAAGGCTCCACCCTTATCTACATAAGCGATCGAACCGCCTCCTGCACCTACGGTGTGAATTTCTATCATAGGTACCTTTAAAGGATAATTTGAAACGGTAGATTCTACATTGATAGGCAATTGACCGTTTATTAGGGATACATCTGTAGAAGTTCCTCCCATATCAAAAGAGATGATTTTGTCATATCCGGTTTGTTTAGAGATTTCAAAAGCTCCAACAGCACCACCGGCAGGCCCTGAAAGAATAGTTCTTACCGGTTCTTTGGAAGCGGTTGTTGATGAAATTCTACCTCCGTTGGATTGCATGATAACCAGGTTTTTATCGCCGATGTTTTTTTCCAAATTTCCAATATAATTTTTCATAATCGGTTGGACATAGGCGTTAACAACTGTTGTGGAACAACGTTCAAACTCCCTAAATTCAGGCATGATTTCATGGGATAAAGAACAGGCGATAGGGCCTTCGCAGATTTCATGGATCACATCTCTCATGGCTAATTCATGAACTGGATTGACAAAAGAGAATAAAAAGCAAATGGCAACGGATTCAACTTTCAAGTCATTTAGCTGGCCAGCTACTTTCTTGGCTTCATCAAAGTCAAAAGGTTCAATGATTTCACCGCTTTTTGATACCCTGCCCGGCACTCCGAATCTTAAGGGGGCCTTAACCAAATGTTCAGGGCGTTTGACAAACAGGTTGTATAACTCCGGCCTGTTTTGACGGCCAATCTCAATAATATCCTCAAACCCACGATTCATAATGATGGCGGTTTTGGCTCCTTTTCTTTCCAAAACCGCATTTGTAGCAACGGTGGACCCGTGAATCAGCTCTTCTAAATTGTCCGGCGCGATCATGGATTTTCCTTTCAGAACAGCCTTTGCCGGATTATCCGGTGTAGAAAGCACTTTCAGAATCTTAAACTTACCATCTTTGACATAGACAAAATCAGTAAATGTTCCACCTGTGTCTGCACTGATGATCATAGAAGTTCCTCAATAGCCATTTTTGCTTCTTTTAAGGAAAGTACTTGTATGTGGGCATTGGAGAGGTCTTGACTTCCATCATCGCTTTGAAAGCCGATAACAGTCATCCCAGCTCTTTTTCCAGCTTTAACACCATTTGTCGAATCTTCTATGACAAGACATTCTTCAGGTTTCAAGTTTAATTCTTCGGCCGCTTTTAAAAAGATATCCGGAGCGGGTTTAGAGCGATCAATATGATTGCCGCAAACAACGGTATGAAAAGAATCCAAGATGCCAATCTTTTCAAGGATTAACAATACAAATTTCTCATCCGTTGAAGAAGCTACTGCAAGCTTTAATTCTTTGTCTTTTGCCCAATCCAATAAATCATAAAGATGTTCCATGGGATAAAGTTTAGCGGATTTAAAAAAAGTCATATGTATATCTTCTCTCAATTGATTCATTTCTTTTACAGATTGCTCTAAGGAAAATCTCTTCTTTAAAACGCTCAACATTTTTTCATCAGTCGTCCCGACAAATTTGGTATACTCATCGTCTGTTAATGAAAAACCCAATTCTTTGAATAATTTGCCATTTAATGTCTTATAAAGAGGTTCACTGTCAATCAAAACTCCATCCATATCAAAAATTAACCCTTTTATCATAAAAAAACCTCCTACCTACTTTTTCTCTTTGATTATAACAAAAAATGTAACGAGAGGATTGAACAAAACTTAAACTGAATTGATGTTTTATGGATTCAACTTCAATCATGTGATATGATTAGATTATCAATCGTCTTAAAAGTTTCCGTTTGACAGTATGCTTTTTGCGTTTGAAATAGCATAACAAAAGGAGTGAAAAAGATGGAAAAAAGAATCCTGGGAAGAACTGGTAAAGAACTTTCGATTATTGGGTTTGGTGGAATACTGGTAATGGATGAGACGGCAAGTGAATCCGAAAGACTTGTTAAAAAAGCCATAGATAAAGGGATCAACTACTTTGATGTGGCTCCAAATTATGGCAACGCACAAGAGATGCTTGGTCCCGCGTTAAAGCCTTATCGGGATGATGTGTTTTTAGCCTGTAAATCTGAATTAAGGGATTATGATGGCGTTATGAGCGATTTTTCGGAATCACTGAGATTGTTAAAAACCGACCATATTGATTTGTATCAACTTCATGCTGTTACTACGGATGAGGATGTGGATAGAATCTTATCAAAAAACGGAGCCCTTAAGGCCTTTTTAGAGTTAAGGGACAAAGGAGTCATTCGATATATTGGCTTTTCAGCTCATACTGAAGAAGCTGCTTTGCGTTTACTGGAAAGCTTTGATTTTGATACCATTCTGTTTCCGTTTAACTGGGTCACTTGGAACAAAGACGATTTCGGGAAAAAACTCATGTCAGTGGCTCGTGAAAGAAACTTGGGCATATTGGCTTTAAAAGCCCTTGCAAAAAGAGCACTTACCAAGAATGAAAAGAGAGCTTATCCCAAAGCCTGGTATTATCCGGTTGAAACATTTGAAGAGGCTCAAAAGGCCTTAAGATTTACCTTGTCACTTCCCGTTACGGCTGCCGTGACGCCCGGACACGAGAAGTTTTTCGACTGGGCTTGTGAGATTGCAGATGATTATTCTCCTATTACAGATGAGGAGTTGAAAGAATTAAAGGAAAAGGCAACTGAATTAACTCCTATTTTTCCTGAAAATTGATTTGCATTCGATTGATCACTTTCAGTTTCTTTAATTTTGTTGTTTTTATGGTAAAATAAATACATTAGACGTTAAAGTCAATGAATAAGGTTGATGAGATGAAAAAATATGTTTGCGTTTTTATTCTTTTCTTTTTAACATTCTATGGTTTCGCTGTTCAATACAGTGATGATTATTTTGGATTGTCTCTTGAATTTCAAAAAGCTGATTTTATAAAGAGTTTTGAGTCTAAAGAGTATTTTAAAAGCGATACAATCAGTTTTATTTTTACCTATGGTCCTTCCTTTTCAGGTCCTGTCAGATTTCAAATTGGAGCTGGTGTCCACGAACTTTCAGATTATTATCTTAACGGCGGGATAGAATTGAGGGTTTTGGAATTTTTAAACACCGTGAAGGGAAGAATCTTTGGACTATATTTGAATGCGGATCTCAAGATGGGTTTAGATTATGTGGAAACAGCTGTAAAAGGTAAAATCTTCATCCCTTTTTCTGCGGTTGGAGGTTTACAGATAGGTTTTGGGGTGAATCACAATATAGAACCGCTTTTTTCTATCGCATATTCCGGGGGGGTTTATCCTCTTCAAACAAAATGATTAAGAACACATATCATAAAAAGGGGGAATTAATGTGTTTAAAAAAATGAGCTTTTTGATTGCTTTAGTGTTGATTATTTTTGCTTTTAGCAGCTGTTCCGTGGTATTTCAGTCCCAAGATGGTAATTTGGGTTATTTTCCACAAGCTTCAGGGAGACCGGTGGGAAGTTTTTCTGAATCCGGAGAATTGTGGTACATCATTAGTCCCATGCTTTTTAATTTGAACGATACCAATCTTAAACTCGACCAACTGATAAGAACCGGTTTATCCCCTTATCGTGCTGATTTCGCCAAAGAGTTAAAAATTATTGAGGGCTATACTTTCGTTGATTTTGTTATCAGTTATTTTGTACCCATTATTGGAAGGGAAACAATTACAGTTGAAGGGGAAGCTTATCAACAATAACAAACGAGGGGGCTTTTACGCCTCCTTTTTCTTTGGGAAATGAAAATGAAAAAATTCGTATGTTTAGGTCTTGATTGTGCTGATCCCAAATTAATTTTTGAAGAATTTTCCAATGATTTACCGAATTTATCCAATCTGATGAAAAATGGATCGTATTCTCCCTTGAAGTCAACCATTCCTCCCATAACCGTTCCCGCTTGGATGAGTATGTTAACCGGAAAAGATCCTGGAGAATTGGGGCTTTACGGATTTCAAAACAGATTGGACAGGTCTTATGAAAATATCCTGATACCAAACGCTGCAATGGTAAAATACGATACGATATGGCAAACCCTTTCAAAAATGGGATTTAGTTCATTAATCATTGGTGTGCCATTGACTTACCCCCCAAAACCTTTCAAGGGGAATATCATTACGAGTTTTTTTACGCCATCCGTTAAAAGTAATTACACTTTTCCAAAAAGTCTGAAATACGAAATAACTTCGTGGGTGGATCGTTATCTTTTTGATGTGGAAAACTTGAGGACTGTTGACAAAAAAAGTGTATTGAGGGACGTCTACGAAATGACAAAGAACAGATTCGAGATTGCCTACAGACTTTTAAGAAATAAAGAGTGGGATTTTTTCATGATGGTTGAGATGGGAACGGACCGGATGCATCATGCTTTTTGGGCACATCATGATCATACTCATTCCAAACATGATCCGAACAGCCCTTTTATCGATTCAATTTTTAAGTACTATCGATATGTGGATAAAAAGATCGGTGAGTTACTTGAAATACTACCCAAAGATACAAACGTTTTGATCGTGAGTGATCACGGAGTACAGAAGATGAAAGGCGGTATTGCCATCAACGATTGGTTAATGGATCATGGTTTACTGACGTTAAAGAGAAAACCAAAAGCGATCACAAGGATAGAACAGTTGATAACAGAAGAAATAATTGATTGGGGGAAAACTTCCTGCTGGGCATTTGGTGGTTATTACGGAAAATTGTTTATCAATGTAAAAGGTAGAGAGACAATGGGGTTAATCCATCCTGAAGAATTGAAGGCTTTTAAGGATGAGTTAGAAAAAAACATTTTTGATATTAAAGATGAAAATGGAAGAACTATGGATACTAAGATCTACAGGCCGGAGGCTATTTACAAAAAACTACGGAATATTCCACCGGATCTAATGATCTATTTTGGTAATTTATCTTGGAGAGCTATCGGAACGATTGGAAATGACAGTATCTGGATACATGAAAATGATACTGGTCCGGATGATGCCAATCATGCCCAGCATGGCATTGCCATATCATCCAGCAAGCATTGCCCAAAAAACATCACACAGGTTTACGATCATATTCTTAACCATTTTATTAGTGCCCAATAACAGTACCCTCCTCTCTTTCTTTTGTCTCAATCTTAAATATGATAGAATCAATTAAACATCCTTTTCATTGGAGGAGTATAAAGTGAAAATCGGTGAATTTGCCAGAAAATTTGACGCAAGAATTGATACCATTCGATATTATATTGACAACGGGATGATCTTACCCGAAAAATTACATAGCCAATACCGTTTTGATGATAAATGTGTGGAAGATATGACCTTGATCAAGGAACTTAAACAGATGCGTTTCAAGATAACTGAAATCAAAAAGATCCTTTCTTTCAAAAGATTAACAAACCTCATAGATAAAACGAACTTGGAATACTATGCCCAGTTTTTCAATGAAAAGAAAGAAGACCTGATTGAAGAAAAGAAAGAGATTGAAAAGGCCATTAAAGCGGTTGATGAAAAGATAACTGAAATTGAGACTGTAAAGAAAACATTGAAAACCAAAATTGGAATTCCTTTGCAGTTCTTCAATCTGCTTTACTGTCCAAGATGCCAAAAGAATCTAAAACTCTACAATGCCATTGTAGACGGGAATTCTATTTATAACGGAGAACTTCATTGTGATTGTGGCTATCTGGCATTAATACAAGATGGGATTATCATCGATCATAACATCGGCGAATCTTATAAGAAGGTTATGGAAGTGAATAAATATTCCCCTGAAGCGTATTTGGAACAGACGGATACACTATTTATCAGTTTTACTCAAAAGTCGTTTCAATGGGTGATCAAACGTCTCGATTTGGAATCCCTAAACAATCAGATAATTATGGAAATCGGAACGGGAAATGGCATGGTCATGACAAATGTGATCAAGGAAATTGCAAAATCGAATTATTTTATTGCCACGGATAACAGTTTGGAGCAATTAAAAAGAACTAAATCCCTGATGGAAAAAAACGGTATTGGACAAAATTCTATATTTATTGCCTCCAATTACAATGAAATCCCGTTAAAATGGGGAAGTGTAGATATTGTTTTGGATATTTTTGGCACCACCAATCAAGTCTTCCATCAGGAAGAATTTTTATTTGAACATATTAAACCTTACTTGAAACAGGCTGGCACCCTTTTCGGAACGTATATTTATTTGAAACCCAGTTCCTCACAGTTTAAACCCAACTTCAGGAAGTACAGAAAGTATTTCATGTTGGAAGCCATCAAAACCTCACTTAATGACTTTGAAATCGAAGATGCTTCCACATTTGGCTTCACAACTTCCAGAGGGGATTTGATCAATGTACTGGGCGAAGGATCCAAGATCCATCAATGGGCCTGTCAAGCAAAAAAGCTTTAAAATTGTCCTTGGGGAATCTGTTGGGTGATACAATGAATATTTCCGCCACCCAGAAGAACTTCCCTGGAATAAACGGGTATGACTTGTCTTTCAGGGAAATGACTTTGAATCTTGTCAATAGCGCACTCGTCTTCTGGAACATCAAAAACCGGCAGAATAACAACATGATTGGCAATGTAGAAATTGATGTAAGAGCCTGTCAGTCTGTCCCCGGGAAATCTCTTTTTTGCTGATCCCTCTTGCAAACCCAAGTATTCTTTTTCATTCATAAACATCGGCTGAGGTTGTCGTATTTTCTCCACGACGATAGGTTGTCCTTGCGCATTCACTTCGTTATTTAAAATCTCAAATGCTTTTTGACTGATGGGATGTTGGGGATCAGTTGTATCATCGGTCCATGTCAAAAGAACCACCCCGTCCGGGGCAAAACAGCAAAGGTTGTCCACATGTCCGTTGGTTTCATCGTTGTAAACACCTTGAGGAATCCATATGATTTTTTCAATCCCAAGATAATCCCTGAAAATGGCTTCCATTTTTGCCTTTGTCATCGTTGGATTTCTATTCTCGTTGAGCACACATTCTTCTACAGCGATTAAAGTTCCCTTTCCATCCACATGAATCGCCCCACCTTCCAATACAACCCGGGGTTTGTAATGATCAGCTCTTAAAAAATCAAATAAACGCTGGCATACCTTGCTGTCTTTTTCCCAGTGTTCATATAAACCGTCTGTTTCGCCTCCCCAGGCGTTGAAATCCCAGTCAATGCCTCTGAGAGTTTTTGTTTGTCTGTTTTTGATAAAAGTGGGGCCGATATCTCGCATCCAAGAATCGTTGTATTCTAGTTCTATCATTTGAACTGCAGGAGAAAGAAAACGTCTGGCAACACCGAATGATGCCTTTCGTGTCCCCATGAAAACCTTTTCAGATGTGGAAATCAAATTTGCAACCGTTGCAAATGTTTTAGCTGCAGGAATGGCATTCTCTCTCCAACTATCACTTCTATACGGCCAGAGCATTAAACAACCGGAATGGGGTTCAAATTCTGCAGGCATGATAAAGGCATCATTTCTCGGTTTTGTTTTCAGGTGCATTTTTATCACATTCCTAATCGTCAAATAGCCAGCAAGCAACGGAGTGGTTGTCTGTAATTGGCTGTAGTTGTGGCATCTCTTTTTTACAACGTTCCATCACTTCCGGACATCGGGTGTTAAATGGACACCCTTTGGGTGGATTAATTGGACTTGGGGGTTCACCTTCAAGATGGATTTTATCAAGTTTTCGTTGTTTTGGATCCCAATGAGGAATGGATTTCATCAGAACGCGGGTATACGGATGTGAGGTGTGATGAAAGACCTCGTCTGCTCTACCCGCTTCCATAACACTTCCCAAATACATGACCATGATGCGATCACTCACATGATGAATCAAATCCAGATCATGGGAAATGAAAAAATAGGCCATTTGTTCTTGCTCTTTTAATTCCTGAAGCAAGTTGACAATTTGACTTTGCACAGAGACATCCAAGGCAGAGGTGGGTTCATCACAGACAATGGCTCTGGGTTTTAACGCCAAGGCTCTTGCTATGGATATGCGTTGTCTTTGGCCGCCGCTGAACTCATGGGGATATCTGGCAGTGTATTCCGGATACAGACCCACTCTTTCCAGAAGGTATTCAATGTACTCGTCTCTTTCTCGTTGATTGGGATAAATTTTGTGTACATCCAGGGGTTCTCTGAGAATATCCCCGATGGTCATGCGTGGATCTAATGAGCTGAAAGGATCTTGAAACACCATTTGAAAATCTCTTCGAAAGCGTTTCAACTGATGTTTGTCAACAGCCTTTTCAAGATGGAGTAGTTTCTTTTCCGGAGTGATATATTCAAGTGTTCCACCTGTAGGTGTATAAATGCGGGTAATGACTCTTCCCAGTGTTGTTTTTCCACATCCGGACTCACCAACAATTCCCAAGGTCTCATTTTCGTTAAGTTCAAAGTCAACACACTCCAAAGCTTTTACATGTCCGGCAGTTTGAAGAAAGATACCCTTGCGTATAGGAAAATATTTTTTTAGATTTGTACCCTTTACGATCATTGGCTTTCAACTCCGTCTGTTTTGTTTTGTTTCAAATACAACCAACAGGAACAAACATGCCCATTCTCAAAAGCGACTGGATCAGGGTCTTTCTGTTTACATATTTCCATCGCATGGGGACACCTTGGATGAAATCTACACCCTTCAGGAAATTCAAAGGCACGTGGTACAGTTCCTTTAATAAATGGAAGGATTTGCCCTTTCATTTCTCTTTTCAACCTCGATGCCAGTAAGCCCTTAGTGTAAGGGTGTTTGGGATGATCGAAAAGTTCTACTACATCCGCCTTTTCTACAATTTTGCCCGCATACATGACATGAATTCTATCGGATAATTCAGCAACTACTCCCAGATCATGGGTGATGAAAATAATGGAAGTGTTGAATTCATTCTGGAGATCACGCATTAAATTTAAGACTTGAGCTTGAATGGTTACATCTAATGCAGTAGTGGGTTCATCGGCAATCAAGACTTTTGGGTCACAGGCCAACGTTAAAGCGATGAGCATTCGTTGCAGCATCCCTCCGCTCATTTGATGAGGATATTCATCATATCTGTTTTCTGCTTCCGGAATGCCTACTTTATTGAACATAGCTATGATTTTATCACGAATTTCAGGTTTGTTTAATTTAGAATGAACGGCAACCGCCTCTGCCGCTTGATCGCCAACAGTGTACAACGGATCAAAAGCAGACATGGGTTCCTGGAAGATCATTCCAATTTCTTTTCCCCTTAATTTGTGATAAGCCTTGTTGGACAAACCAACCAGTTCTTGGCCGTGATATTTGATGCTTCCTTCAATCATTGCAGGTGGACTTTTTAGTAAACCCAAAATAGTTTGGGCGGTGACACTTTTGCCACAGCCGGATTCTCCTACTAAAGCCAGAATTTCATTCTCTCTCAGCTCAAAGGAAACATCATCCACAGCTTTGACAATCCCTTCATCCGTTTTAAAAAATGATTTTAAATGTTCTACTTGAATTATACTCATACTTTATCAACCGTCCTGTAAGGATCTAAGGCATCTCGAAGAGCATCTCCAACAAAATTAAAGGAGAGAACCGCCAAGATGATAAACAGACCCGGTATCATTAACCAGGGGTGTGCCTGAATATCTGATAGAGATTGTGCCTGTTTAAGCAGTAAACCCCAGCTGGTCATGGGTTCCTTGATCCCAAGACCAAGAAAACTGATGGAACTTTCTCCAAGGATCATCCCGGGGATTGAAAGAGTGGAGACCACCACAAGATACGTTACAGTATTGGGGATCAGGTGTTTTGTGATGATCTTGAAATTGGATTGACCAATCACCTGAGCAGCTAAAATGTATTCCTTTTCACGGAGACTGAGTACCATTCCTCTTATTACTCTTGCCACACCCATCCAACCGATGAATGATAAAACGATAACAATTCCCAAATAAACGGTAGTACTCGGCCATGTGGGCGGTAACAACATTGCCAGTGCCAACCAAAGGGGTATTCGGGGAAAAGACCTCAGTATTTCAATTAAACGCTGGATAACAACATCAATCCATCCTCCATAATAACCCGAAAAGGCTCCAACAACCGCTCCTATGACCACTGCTATTAATGTACCGATCAATCCAGCGGTTAGTGAAACTCTCCCGCCAATCAACACTCTTGAGAATAAGTCTCTTCCGAAGCGATCACCACCGAACAAGTACAATACGGCATCATCCTGAAGCCCGATTCCAAACAAGTGAATATCCGTTTCCCAAAGTCCCCAAAATTTATAAGTGTCACCACGAACAAAAATACGGATCGGATAAATTTTTTCCTCATCTTTGACATATTTGACGGCAAAGGTCACCGGATCTCTGCTTTTTGTCATACCGTAAACATGGGGGCCGATGAACTCCCCATCCTTTCTCCAATGAATCTTAGTCGGTTCACTAAAAGTGAAATCCCGCTTTGTGCTTTGATAGTTATAAGGTGCTAAAAAATCAGCAAACAATATCATCAAATAGAGAAGGATTAATATGATCATTCCTATGATGCCCAACTTGTGCTTAAAAAAGGCCTTTCGAACTCTAAGCTCTGTATTTCCCTTCAATTTTCCCACCTCAACTCATTCTAATTCTTGGGTCAAGTACCGCCAGTAAAATATCCGCCAGAAGATTACCAATCTGTGTAATAAAGGCGATAAACATCAGAAAGGTCATGACCAGATATTGATCATGATTCAGCAGTGCGGTGTAAAAAAACGGTCCCATGGTGGGAAGATTTAAAACAATGGCTGTGATGACTGTTCCGCTGAAAATATTTGGCAGTTCCATACCAGCTATACTGATCATGGGATTTAAAGCGTTTTTAATCACATGTTTTCTAACCTGTTTTTCCGGTAATCCCCTTGCCCGTAATGAATTGACAAACGGTGCCCCCAACATGTCCAACATATTGCCTCTCATGACTCGCATTAGCCCCGCCAGACCTGAAAGACCGATGACGGCTATGGGAAGCCACACATGCTGCAATAAGTCATAAAATTTGGCCCAGGTTAACGGCGCTCCGATAAATTGAGAGGAGAAGAGGCCGCCGCTTGAATTGGTGAGATACATTAGAATGAGGGCGAAGAAAAAGTTTGGAATTGAAATTCCGATGAAAGCCACAAAGGTTAGGATATAGTCCCACATCCTGTAGGGGTGCAAAGCGGAGAATATGCCCAAAGGAACAGCCACAATCCATTGGAATAAAATGGTTGATAAGGCAATGCTGATGGTCCAGCCCATCCTCTCCCAGATCAGATCGATCACCGGGCGTTTAAAAGCAAAAGAATAACCGAAATCCCCTTTGGTAATGATTTGTTTGAGCCACATGACATATCGGGTCATAGGGGGTTGATCAAGCCCCAAACGTTCTTTTATCAATTCAATTTGTTCAGGGGATATTCTTGGATTTTCAAGATATTGAGAGACAAAATCTCCGGGTTGCAGTTCCGTTAAAAAGAAACATATAAATGAAACAATGAACATCATGGGAATGATAATCAAAATCCTTCGTATGATAAAAGAAGCCATCTGACACTCTCCTTAGCTGTACAATATAACGGGCGCTTTTTAGGCGCCCGAATAATACTATCGTCTTTGTTTAACAGTAATAATTGATCAGAATTTGTTTATTTTCTGAACATTGTATATACTGCGTAAGCCAAGGCGCCATCTGCTGTTTGATGGAAATTGCCAAGAGTCTTGGAAACACCCATTAAGTCCATGCCTTTACAGACGTAGATGAAAGGAACGTATTCAGCATAGAGTTCTTGCCAGATACCGTACTGGACTTTTCTTTCTCTCGGGTCCATGGCAGTTTGTCCGATTTCAAAAGCGTAATGAATCTGTTTTTCCCAATCGTACATATTGCGCAGATCAGCATAAGGTTCCTTTGTTTCTGGATTCATGGTATCAAAATGGCAATAGTAAAGAGAATATCCCGGTGACCATATGGCTTTTCTCAACTGAGGATCCGGTTGATTGCCAAATGCCCACAAACAGGCTTCAAAGTCTCCGCTAAGAGCTTTTTGGGCCAACAATGAACCATCAATAACCTGGAGTTCACATTTTACCCCGATGGCTTTTAAACTTTCAGAGAATATATATGCTGTATCTTGGTAGGCCTGGTACGTGGAACAGATTAGAACAAATTCCAGTGTTTTTCCGCTTTCCAGATTCCTCCAACCGTCTCCGTTTTTGTCAACCAGTCCCATTTCGTCCAATAATGCTTTTGCTTTTTCAGGATCAAAAGGTCTTCTTAAATCTTCAATAGCAGGATTATAGAAAGCTTTATTTGCCGGAAGTACAGGCACTCCTCCCAAAACAGCCAAAGTGTTGAAGACTTCTTCAATTATACGTTCTCTATCTAATGCAAATTCCATAGCAGCTCTGAAGTTTTTAAGACTGAAGAGTTCTGCCAATTCTTCGTTTTTGGCATTGAAATTAAAAGAAATATGAATAGGACTGGGAGTGGGATTTGTGGGTTGCGCTCTGTAAACCACAAAAGGCCCACCGTCAAGTTCCATTTGTTTCAGAACCGGGTAATCTACTGCTTCGATGGTCATATAGTCAATTTCTCCGGATCTGAATTTTGCGCTTTGAACCTGTGCATCTTTTACAACCAGGTATTCCAATTGGTCAAAATAGGGGAGTTGATTGCCCCATCGGTCCACTTTCCAATAATATTCATTTCTTTTTAAAGTGACCTTCTGATCAACAATATACTGATCCAATACAAACGGTCCCGTTCCTACGATCTCGTTCAAAGGGGTATCGGTTGTCCAGAGTTCATTTACAGAACCCGGATCATTTTCATCGATTTTATCCTTCAATATATGAGAGGGATAAATCGAAGCATGAGACAAAACAGTAAAGAAGGGACCATAAGGCGCAGGCAGATATGCCTTTAATGTTTTATCATCGACTTTTTCAAATTTGACAACTTCGCCGTTGATGGTAAATCGAGCGATGGAATTCCCTTCTGCGAATTTGTTTAAGAGGAAATTTTCGAAGGTAAAGATAACATCATCAGCTGTGAATGGTTCTCCATCTGACCATTTGACATCTCTCAAATAGAACGTGACCTCTTTGTTGTCAGCACTGACTTCCCAAGACTCAGCCAATGCAGGTTGCAGAGCATTGGTGACCGGATGCATTTCCACAAGCGCATTAAGGAATTGTCCTGCAATCGTATATGCAACTCCGTCTAATGTTCCATAAAAATTAAATGATTGAGGAGAACTGGTCACCGAAAGGGTTAATGTGCCTCCAAGCTTTGGTTGCTCCGGGGTCAGTAATTCATCAACAACAGCTGGAACCGCCATTAATGAAACAGCGAAAAGGACCAAAGTAAACAAACAAACAAGTTTCTTCATAAAAAAACACCTCCAAGATTAGTGAAAACCTTAAAGCCAAATCGATTGTTATAAAAGACTTTCACGGTATGAATGACTTATAGTCATACCAATTGATTACAGAATTTTCTGTTAACGATGAATAGCGGAAATAATTATAACGTAAACGAAAAAGAAACACAATTCATGAAACAGACAATAAAACCTTTTAATTAGAGAATATTCCTGATTAAGTGGATATTCCTCCTTAAATGGCAGGAATTGACATTTGTACAAAGAAAGATAATTTGTTATAATTTAACTTAAAAGAATATATGTTATTACATATTGGGTTGAAAAAGGGGGCAAAAACTATGACTTTGGAGGAAAAGATTGGGCGTTTGTTTTTGATCGGTATTATGGGTAAGGAGCTCACTGAAGAAACAAAGGTGTTAATTGATAGAGTTCAACCGGGTTTTATCATACTATTTCAGCGGAATATTCAATCAAAGGCTCAACTAAAACAATTGATATTGGATATTAAACAACACGTTAAAAGACCTATAGTATTTGCGATTGATCAGGAAGGTGGTATCGTGACACGTCTGGAAGAAGGGTTTACTATCTCACCCGGTGCAATGGCAATCAGTGCTGCCAATGACTCGCAAAATGCCCTGGAAGCGGGTAAAATCTTAGGGCAAGAGATGCGGAATATGGGAATCAGTTGGAATTTGGCTCCGGTTGTAGACATTAATGATAATTATTTGAATCGGAGTACGGGTGTCAGGGCATTTGGAGATACCGTTGAAAGAGTATGTGAATTTTCCAAGGCTTTTTATAAAGGCCTTAAGGAGTCAGGTTGTGCCGCTTCAGCGAAGCATTTTCCAGGAAACGGAAGTATAGAAGCAGATCCACATTTGGACATGCCGGTTTTGAACAAATCATTGGATGAACTGATGGATCATGAGCTGATTCCCTTTAAGCAATTGATTGATAAAGGAATAGAGTCAGTGATGATTTCTCATGTATACCTGCCTGAGATTATGAAAAATAAAGTTCCCTCTGTCATTTCTTCAGAGGTGATGCAAGACATTTTAATCAAAAAACTTGGATTTAAAGGAGTTTTAATCAGTGATGATCTGACGATGGGTGGGGTTGCCAATTTCTACAATGTTGAGGAGGCATCTTATCATGCCCTTATGGCGGGGATGGATGTGATTGATATCTGTCATGACGGTGAAAAAATGATCAGGGCTCACAATTACTTGATTGAGCAGGCATCCAAGAATCAGGATGTTATGGAAACTGTAAACAGATCATTTGATAAAGTTGACCTGTTCATTAAGCGTTTTTCAGTTCCCGTTTCTGAGATCAATACGGATCATGTAGGATCCAATGAAAACATTAATCAAATGCAACAAATAACAGATCAAACGATCACGGTTTATAAAAATGAAGATCAACTGGTTCCTTTACCCCAGAATATCGGTAAGGGTGATTTGATCTGTTCAGTAAAACCGTTACGTCAATCTTTGGTTGAAGATGAAAGGTCAGGAACGTATGTGTCAGCCTTTTTACAGGATCGATTTCCTGAAGCGGAACAACTTCGCTTTGATGCCAAAATAACAGAAGAAGCAGTTGATGAGCTGACCAAGGATAAAACAGGCAGAACAGCTGTTATAATGACGGAAAATGCCTATTTGTTTCCCGGACAGAAGAAACTGGTTCAATTGTTGAGAGATCGATACAACCGTGTACTGCTGATCGCGCTCAGAAATCCTTACGATGGTGGGATTAGTGGTATTAGAAATTCAGTGTTTTCATACGGCTACAGTTTACCCAATCAGAAGGCATTAATCAAAGTGTTAAGGGGAGAGATAAAGGCTCAAGGGCGTTGTCCGGTTCAAATACCGACGATTAATTGATTTTATAAATTGAAACGAATTTCCACGGCTTTACCCAGAAAAAGGCATTCTCTTTCCCATTCTTTTGGCTTAAAAAAGATGGGATCATAAGCACTGTTCTCGCTTAAAAGCCAGATCCCTTCTTTTGTAAGGTACAGTCTTTTTAACAATGCTTGATCGTTGTTTACGATGACAAGGGCGATATCCAGGTTCCTGAATTGTTCGATGCGTATCCTTTTAATTAAAGCAATGGAGCCATTTCTAATCAATGGTTCCATACTGTCTCCGTGTACACTTACTGCAAAATCCGCATTGGCTCCGTATATATAATCCTCCGCTTTTTCCTGTGCCAGGATATTTGCCCCGGCACCCGTTAGACCAAGCAACGGAATTTGTTCCTGTAAATACTCAAAGACATTTCCGGCGTCTATCCCTTTTTGTTTCAGATAATTACGAATTTGAAAGATCTCTTCATCTTCTCGGTCTGTTGTCTTTGACGGATCCAATTCTTCACTGACTCTTAAAAGATATTCAAGAGAAATTTCGAATAAATTGGATAACTTGATCAGAACTTTTTTTGAGGGCTTTCGAATGCCCCTTTCATAAGCGGAAATTGTTGACATGTTCAATCCCAACATCTTTGCCAACTCATTCTGATTGATCCCTCTTTTTTCTCTTAATTCTTTTAAAAGGCTTTGTATAGACACCTTTATGATTTCTCCTTTTCTGCCCTTTCGTATGGAATAATTATAGCATAAAAACGAATTCATACAAAATGTATTGTATTAAAGAGTTAAAAATAAAAAAGAATAGAATAACTTGACAAAATGTACGAATTGGTATATAATTGTTTTGAAAGACAAAAGACAATAACCCCAATAACTTCCCAACCCCCTCCCCGGGGGTTTTTTTGCGGTTGCCTCAATAATTATAATGTCTGATATAATAGAGGGAATGCTATAAAAAAGTTGTTAAAACTTATAACACACACAATTTTTGAATGGAAGTGATGAAGAAATGGCAAAAAATCTTGTATACGCGCAATCCGGTGGAGTTACACCGGTTATTAACGCATCCGCATATGGTGTTATATCAGCAGCACTGAATTCTAATTCAGTGTATAAAGTATACGCAGCGAAAAATGGCATACAAGGTGTTTTAAACGAAGAACTATTTATATTAAACGAGGAAAAAAGGGAAGAGATTGAAAAAATGGC
>JASUTC010000040.1 GCA_030445775.1 Thermotogaceae bacterium
GAATTAAAACTAAAACACAGCAGTCCTTCTCTGAGGGTTCTCATTGCTGTTCGGGATGAAGCGCATCGTTTTGCCAATACGTTTCATGCTCAGTTAAGAGACAAACGGATGGGTCGTTCCATCCTTGAGACTATCCCCGGAGTAGGCCCAAAACGAAAAATGAAGCTTCTTAAGAAATTTGGCAGTGTGAAACGCATCAAAGAAGCTCAAGTAAGCGAAATACAGGAGATTGTTAAAAATCAGGAATTGGCAAAAGAAATCAAAGAATTTCTTGAGCAAAATATGTAATTGAATATGGAGGAGGCTAGTTATGAAATACAATTTTGATGAATGTATTGAAAGAAAAGGCACCGCTAGTATCAAATGGGACTATTTGAATGAAATCTTCGGCAGTGATGATTTAATATCCATGTGGGTAGCGGATATGGACTTTCAATCCCCTTTACCGGTTGTTGATGCCATCGTGGAGCGTGCCAAACATGGGGTTTACGGATACACGGGACAGGAGGAAGATTTTTTTCAAGCGGTCATGAATTGGATGCAAGACAAGCATTCTGTAGAAACGAAAAAAGATTGGTACATCCCAACTCCAGGAGTTCTTGCTGGCATATCCGCAGCCATTAACACGTTCACACAACCCGGGGATGAGATCATTGTTCAAACCCCTGTTTATTATCCGTTTTTCAGTTCCATCGAGTCAAATGGCAGGAGATTGGTTAAAAATCCCTTGAAACTTGAGGAAACACGCTATCAAATGGATTTGGAAGATTTTGAAAAGAAAATCACTAAAAAAACCACAATGTTGATCCTGTCCAACCCTCATAACCCAGTTGGACGCGTATGGGAGGAAGACACGTTAAGAAAACTTGGAGAAATCTGCAAAAGAAACGATATCTTTATCATCTCAGATGAGATTCATTCAGATTTGGTGTTTGGGGATCATCAACATCACTCTTTTTTAAATTTTGAAGATTTTCAATCCCATTCAATGGTCTTTATCGCCCCTTCAAAGACTTTTAATTTAGCGGGTCTGGCCAGTGCATCGGCCATTATTCCGGATGAACAGGTCCGCAGGAGATTTCAAAACAAAATCGATGCCTGGCATATTGGCATGCTGAATCTCTTTGGTGTCATAGGCTTTCAAACGGCCTATCAATACGGTCAAGAATGGTATGAACAAATGATGGCATACGTTTGGGAGAATTACAAATTCATGTGTGATTTTGTGGAAAAAAGAATTCCAGTTCTGAAGGTTTTCCCCCTGGAAGGTACTTATTTGGTATGGGTAGATTTCAAAGGATTGAATCTTTCCCACGAAAAAATCAACGAATTGTGTTTGAACAAGGCAAAGTTGGCCTTGGATGAGGGTATGATGTTTGGTTACGAGGGGAGTGGCTTTCAGCGGTTTAATATTGCTTGCCCCCGATCGATACTAAAAGAGGCCTTGGAAAAACTGGAGACGGAGATTAAAAAGTTAGCGTAATAAAAAACTGTCATTAACCGTCTAATAATCAAACATAGAATAATAAGGAGGGAACAAGATGATAGAAAAGAAAATGCAAGATGAGATAAACAAACAGATTAACGAGGAGTTATTTTCAGCTTATCTGTATCAATCAATGGCAGCTTATTTTGCAGAATTGAATCTCAATGGATTTGTAAATTGGATGGATCAACAGGTTCAAGAGGAATTGATCCATGCCAGAAAATTCTACGATTACCTAATTGGAAGAGGGGGAAGAGTAGAATTGGAAGCCATTGAGAAACCCCAAAAAGAATGGGATTCACCATTGGAAGTATTTGAAGCGGCCTATGGCCACGAACAACATATCACAAAGCGAATCAATCATATGATGGATGTAGCAGAAGAATTAAAAGACAGGGCGACCATATCCATGTTACAGTGGTTTATTGATGAACAGGTTGAAGAAGAAGCAAACACCGATGAATCTGTTCAAATGTTAAAGAGGATCGGAAAAGATGATCATGGCCTATTCATGGTGGATAGAGAATTGGCAAAAAGACCAGCACCAGCAGCAACAACAACAGATAATCAGGAATAAGAGACACTCAACGTCTTAAAATAGATGACAAGAGTTATGCGGACTTTTAAAAGTCCGCCTTTTTTATGATTTAATCTTCTTTTTAGTCCATTTTCCTTCTTCAAAAACATCCAAATAATCAAATCCCGTTTCCTTTAAACGTTTAAGACCCATAGAGATGTTTTTACCTACCCTGTCTGCTGTATGGGCATCGGAACCGATCGTGATCACATCACCACCACAGTCCTTGTACAGTTGAAGGATATCCCAATCGGGATTAGGGTCTCCGTACATTGAGACGGCAGCCATATTTAATTCAATTCCCTTTCCTCTGTGAATGAGGCTTTTAAAAAGCTCTTTCAGTTTTCCGTAAAGATCTCTGGTGAACTTTCTGTTCTCGTTATCATATCTTCTTGGGAAATCAATGTGACCGATTACTCTAAAGTCTTCAACTTGTTCAATCACCTTTTCAAAATCTTCCAAGTACCTGTCATACCTAATTAGACCATTTTCCTTTATAAATTCACAATGATAAGATAAAATGACAAAATCAAAATCACTTAAATTCACCGTTTGAGGTGTTTTCCCATCCCAGCTGTATTCAAGTCCCGCAGCAAGCCCAAATTTTGCCATGATTTGTATGTATTTCCGGGTGTCAACAATGGTATCGCCTTTTGCAAACTCCGTTTGCATATCATCTACATGATCAGTGATGATTAAATGCTCAATCCCCATCTTTTTGGATTGTTCAATAATGTCTTCTATCCGAGATTGGGAATCACCTGAAAAATATGAATGTACGTGATAATCTTGCATGTTACTCCTTTCTTTTTATTGGATCGCTTTTTCTTCAAAAAAATTGAGAATTTCCATCTTCAGTTCATCCAGGCCGCTTTTTTTAGCAGATGATATCAATCGATAGTCGGGATGAGATACTCTCAATAACTCAATTTCTTCATCTGTTAACAGATCAATCTTATTCAACACCCTTATTTTTGGTATATCCATGGCACTGATACTTTTCAAAACCACATCAGCTGACGACATTTTCTCTTTCCAATTGGATTCGGAACAATCTATTACATGAATAATCAGGTCACTGAAAGTAATCTCTTCAAGTGTGGCCTTAAATGATTCGATAATATTATGTGGCAAGTTTCGAATGAATCCCACCGTATCGTTAAAAACAGCCTGCTTGTTATTTCCCAAATAGACCTTCCTGGAAACCGGGCTAAGTGTGGCAAACAACTCATCCTTGGGTTTGATTTTCTCGTCTTTTGAAAGGCTCTTTAGGAGAGTTGTCTTTCCAGAATTGGTGTAACCGATGATGGATACAATTGAAGTATTGGCATTCAGTCGTCTTTTTCGTCTAATTTCCCGCTGCTTTTTTATCCTGATCAACTGCTTTTTTAAAAGAAAGATACGTTGTCTAATGGTGCGCCTGGAAACTTCCAATTTTGTTTCTCCAGGTCCTCTGGTTCCTATTCCCCCACCAAGCCTTGACATCTCTTTTCCCATTCCAAGAATTCTGGGGAGGAGATACTCCAACTGGGCAAGCTCTATTTGCAGTTTCCCTTCTTTTGTCGTTGCATGCCTGGCAAAGATATCCAATATCAGCTGAATGCGGTCAATCACACGACAATCCAACACCGCTTCAATATTTCTTAATTGAGTTGGACTGAGTTTATTATCAAAGACAACCAAATCGATTTCCCGTTCCAAAATGATTGGTTTGATTTCATTCAATTTACCTTTTCCTATTAGTGTTGCACCATTCAACCGATCTCTAAATTGATGGATTGTCTCAACAACCTCTCCACCAGCTGTTTCAACCAGTCCTTTCAATTCTTCTTGCACTTCTTTAAGTTCAATCAACGAGTGTCCTTTCAGACCCACGTTTACAATCAACACGCGTTCCATAAATCACCTGCTAATGGTGTGTTTACCGTTTTTTTGTTCATATTTATTGATATTTAGCTGAAAAATAGAAAGATTTAACTTCAAAGGGCAAGGATTAATCCTTTTTCACCGGCATAAGTTGCCATTACCGGTCCCATATCATTAATGATGATTTCATTATCGTATAGCTGCTCCATTTCAGATTTAAATCTTTGAGCATCCTCCATATTATCCACATGGGTAATCCCAAGAATCTTATAACTTTCAGGTTTGAGTGTTTGAATAATGTTGGAAATTTCTTCGATAAACCGTTTCCTGCCTCGAACCTTTTTTCTCACTTCCACTGCGCCGTCAATACCCTCAGCGATGACTTTGATGTTCAGTAATTTGACGACCCCCCCCTGTAATTTGTTCAGTCTGCCACCTTTGACGATATTTTCAACGGTAAACAGGGGGATAATGATCTTAACTGTTTTCCTGTATTTGGTCAATTCCTCAAGTATCTCTTCTTTATTTGCCCCGTCTCTTGCCATTCTGGCCGCTTTTAACACCTGTACACCATGGGAAAGAGAACCGGCAAGAGAATCGAAGATGGTAATCTCTTCTTTCATCATTTTGGAAGCCATCAACGCTGATTGATACGTTCCGCTGAGATTGGAAGAGATGGTGATACAAAGGGGTGTATTCCCTTCTTTTTCAATCTTGAGAAATTCCTCTTCAAACTCCAATGGCGATGGTTGAGAAGTCTTGGGTAGATTGACTGCATGTCTCATCTTTTCCCAAAACTCATGAGGTTCCAAGTTTATCCGTTCTTTATACTCCACACCATCAACATCAACATTCATGGAAACCATGCGAATATCCAGTTCGTTTATAACATTTTCAGGCAGATCACAAGAACTATCCGTTACTATCTTTACCATTTTCAAACCTCCCAACACGATTATACAACATTTATTCAGGTTAAACAAACCCAAAAAAACTCCAATCAAATTTTAATTAAATACCAAGATATAAAAATTATTAATCAAGAAATAAATAATATTAATTTATGACTTGACATTATTCATTTTATGTTGTATAATTCACGAGAATAACAAATATATTGATTTGGTGGTGAGGTTATGAACATCAACAAGAAAAATTTTTATCTTTACGCTTTGGGGCGTTTGGTCTCCATTATCGGTTCCGGTATACAGATGATCGCCATTCCTTTGTTTATCCTTGATTTAACCGGTTCGGGAACGATCATGGGGACATTTGTTTTGGTATCAAATTTACCCAGACTTATTTTCGGGCCATTTGCAGGAGTTTTAGGGGACAGATTCGACCGGAAGAAGATCATGGTATACATGGACTTCGCCAGGGGTGCAATCATCCTCCTGCTAGCGCTCATGACTCGGATGGATGCGCTTCAGATATCGGGACTTCTCATTGCGCAGTTTATCATTTCTACCATGGATATCACCTTTGATCCCGCCACTCAAGCTATGTTGGGAGATATCGTTCACAGTAACGATTTAAATAAGGCCAATTCCATAATTCAGGGAATCAACAGCTTTTCTTTTATCGTTGGGCCTGCTATGGGTGGGATTCTTTACGGGTTATTCGGAATTGAAGTGGTATTTTTAATCAACGGAATTTCCTTTGTACTATCAGGCTTGAGTGAGATCTTCATCAACTATCAACAAACAACTGAAAAGTTGAAAATCAACATGAAGTCAACGCTGGTTGATATCAAAGAAGGGTTCGTTTATTTAAAGAGTATGAATGGATTGCTTTTGTTGCTCATATTCGCCATGCTTTCCAACTTTTTAATGACCAGTATGTTTTCAGTCCTGGTTCCCTTTTTCGCAAGAGAAGTGGTGGGGTTTTCCGGACAGCAATTCGGTTTTATGGAAACCAGCTGGGTTACCGGTATATTGATCGGTAATATCATTCTGGGCGTCTTCTTGTCAAAGAAAAAGGCTACTGCTTTGTTTAAAACGGGAATCATCACAGAATCGTTTCTCTTCATGGGCTTTTCCATTATCGCATACCCGTTTGCCGTTACGTTCTTTGGAGGCAGCTCATGGTTATATTTCAGTGTCATTGCCGTGATATTTGCCATGACCGGAATCTTTAACGCGTTGGTCAATACACCCATGCTCACCCTCTTTCAAAAAAAGGTGTCATCGAATTATCGATCCAGGGTTTTCTCGGTTATCGCCGTATTAACCCAGCTCATTGTACCGGTGGGAGCCTTTCTGTTCGGTTTGGGGCTGGATCATTTTGACGCCCATCATCTGATTCTTGTTGGTTCGATTGGAAACATGGTGATCACCTTTCTCTTCCTCATCATCGGCATGACAAAAGCTTTGGCAGATGAAAATTCGATCAATAGTGTGGAACCCGGCAGGTAAAAATCAGTGGAAGTTGCTTAAAAAATCATTCACTGATGATTTTTTCCAGGATTTGATAAAAGGCTTCTTTTGCATGTTTTTCGCGCCATGGGTAATGACCGCATTTTGATAAAACAAAACACTTTGCATCCAACCCCTCTATCTGGAGGGGTCTTTTTACACCTTCTACCGGATGTGGGTCGTGGTCCCCGTGTATAACCTGTATGGGACATTGAACACTTTTCAAAGCGCTCATTAGTTCTCCGGTTTCTCGTTTTTTTGAGGCTTCAGACCAAACCTGTTGATAAATTTTCATGTCAATTTCTTGTTTATCATCTATATTTGCGTAATCAACTTCATAAGAATCCAAACTGGAAACGAGTTGTCCCGCCTTGGCAAAGTGCTCATTGGCCAGAGTTTCATCTTCATCGTTGATCTTCATAAAATGCTCTGAGAGTTTTTCCTTTGCTTTTCTGGTCATTCGGTTCGTTCTTGTTTTTTCGATATGATTAACGTACTCTATCTCAAAAGGGCCGGAAGAGATGAGGATCAACTTGTCTACTGTTTCAGGATGGGCATTTTCATAATAAATACTCAACCAGGCTCCCCATGAATGCCCCAACAAGATCACAGGTTGTTCTCCCACAGAAGGGATAATAGAAAAAACCTCTTCAACCTGTTCATCAATACTCATTCCTTGGTTGAGTATCTCGATGACACCAACCTTTTTGCCAATTTCTTCACATAAATCGTATAAAGAACCACTTGCCCCGGGTCCCCCATGAAGGGCAACCATTTTGTAAGGCTTTTTGCCGTGCGTTCTGTATCGGCTATTTTTCATCCCAATAACAGCTCCTAATCTTTTTTGAGGTATTTTCTCGTTTCTTTGCAGTTACACTGATAAATGATCATTGAAATGCCTCCTGAGAAACGCCTTTCCTCGTTATCATAACACAATCATAAGAATACTGTGTAATCAGGATTCGTCATTCCAAACCCTATACTCTCTTTTAAAAACCCATAAAATGATTGCACACAAAAAATCCCTGACGGTGTGTTAAAATAACAAGAAGCACTTTTGAGGATGTGATGGAAATCAAAAAACTGTTAATACAGCTTGTATTTGTTTTTGGACTAATCTTCGTACTCACATTTATCATCATCTTTCTGTACAACTTCTTAATGTCAGGGGTGATCAGCCTACAATGGCGAATGCCATTGATTTTCTCATCAATTATTACGGTGTCATATTTTATCAAGTATTTTACAGAAAAGAAAAAGGAAAAAGATGATAATGATAGTCATATATAATAAAAAGATACTTTTTGAAAGGGCAGAATCATAATGAAAAAGCGGTAAAAAAAACCGAAGAGATTACAAATGACGTGATCGCTCAACAATCCCTGGAGGTGGATACAGTGACCGGTGCCACTTACAGCAGTATCGTTATCTTGAAAGCGATTGAACAAGCATTGTTACAATAGTCAGAAGAAGTTGATTGTATTTTTAAAAAACATCCCGCTGAAAAAAGCGAGATGTTTTTTATATATAACTATCCTTTGACTGATCCCGATGTCAGTCCACTGACCAAATATCTTTGTAGTGACAGTGACAGGATGACCATTGGAATGGCACCTATCAGAGCTGCTGCTGTGAACAAACCCCACTCCATCTGATAAGGGCCGTATGAGAACGATTGCAATCCCACAGCAAAGGTGTAGTTTTCAGGGCTTTGGAGAACAACGCTGGCTAAAACAAATTCGTTGAAATTCGCCATAAATACGATTAAAAATACGACTGCCAGCATGGGTGCAGTTAACGGAAGAACGATTTTCCAGAATGTCTGAAAACGTGTGGATCCGTCAATCATTGCTGCTTCTTCCAAAGAATCCGGTATGGTGTCAAAATATCCCTTTAACAACCACATATTGAAGGCGATATTACCCAGATAGATCAACCCCAAGCCCCATAGGGAATCCAATCCAAAACCCGGCAGGAATTGTCCGATAAATCGTAAGAGCAGATAAAGGGCTACCATCCCCATGACAATGGGGAACATTTGAATGAGTAACAAGAACAACAAGCCGTATTTTCGACCCTTAAAACGTAGACGGCTGAATGGATATGCCCCAAGGGCACAGATCATAACGGTAATACCCGCAGTTGCAACCGCCAGTATAATGGTGTTGATCAACCACCTCATAAATTGTTGCTCGGGCTTCTTTGTCCAAAATTGAAGACTTTCGAAAATATTCTTGTCAATTTGCTCCAAAGAGCCTGAAATTTCTTGATATTCATCAAGCTCTGAGAGATCGCTGGCAATTCTGGCGATTCTATTCAGCTCTGAAGAAAAACGATTATAAGCTGCTTTTTGTAAGTTTTCAATGGTATTAAGTTCGCTGGATTTAATCATTACATTGGCATAAATAAGATTGACATAACTTTTCTTCTTTTCGTCAAATTGAGCTAAAACCCTTTCAATTTCATCCACTGTTTCTTTTAAATAAGTGGTTTCCACATCATAATTCCTATCCAAATAAACCAGCTTATCAAGTGAGGATATCTTCGCTAATAAATCTTTCGCCGGATTATCGATCAACCCGAATTCACTCACAAACTTTGCCGCCAAAGCGCTGTACTGTGATAGGTCATCGTAATCCCCGGTTCGTTCCAATTCGGTTAACAGGCTGATCATCCTCTTCGCTTTGTCAATTTTTCGCCTGTCCGTCATGACTTCCTCATATTTCGCCATAAGTTCCTGAGTTTGTGCTTGTTTTTCATCAAGAATAATTCGCTGTTCTTCAAGTAAATTCTCGTTTTCCTGAATTTTTGCCTGAGCTTCTCTATAACTTTGAATTAAAATTGAATAGTCTTCTAAATCATTTATGACTGGATTCGTTTGACTTTTTAAAATGTCCATGGCATTTTTTAATGACTCGCTGCCAGAACTTTGAACCAATTCGTTTTCGTTCGTTAAAAACCAATTCAAATTTTGACTTAGGGCATTCAGATGATCACCGCTTGAAGGTGGTTCTCCCATCTCTTTTATCTTGTGATAAATTTTAGCAAGTTCTCCGATTACTCCTTGAACCGCCGCTTCATCTCTTGAAGATCCACTAAATTCATTCGCTTTCTTCAATTCAACCGAAATTAGCTCCTTCAGTTCACTTATCTCATAAACGGATACTTGGATCTTTTGATCCAGTAAAGACATCCTTTCTTCAAAACCCATCATAGCCTGCTTGTCTTTTTCAATTTGATTTTCCATACGCCTGATTGCATCGTATGCTTTTTTCCTTTCAACTTCAGCAGTTAAATACTCCTCAACTATTTCGCTTCTTTCGGCCATTTGTTTTTCCAAATCGTTTAAAATGGCTTCCTTCCGTGTTTCATAATCGGACAATTTATCATCAATTTCCCTTGCAGTTGCCTTGAATAATTCCGTCAACTGCTCCCAAGCTTCAAAATTTTCTTGACTTAAGACAGATTCCAAATCGCCGGTTATTCCACGATATCCTTTGAGGTTTATCTCCCTGTTCCACTTTGAATAGGAAAACTCGTCAGGCGTGATTAATGACAGAAAATCACTTTGAATAGTATCCAGTTCGTTTTTTATCGACTGATCTAAAGAACCTTCCGCTTTTTGAAACCAAGATTGATATTCTTCCTCAATAAAGGTTGTATAACTATCTAAAGATTGCCCAATTTCCTGATAGGCATTGATGAATTCCGGGGAATGTCTGCTGATGATCTGTGAATAATAACGACTTTGTTCTGGATTCACCTGTTCAATGGATTGAATGAATTCATAGGTCAATTCCAACTGAAACTGCTCGGATGATTCATAGATATCCTGCAACCGGTTTTCAAAAAATTGCTTTTCCTCTTCTTTTAAAGCATTAAATTGCTGAACCATCTCATCTGTTCTTTCCCGTGCAAAGGCTACTACTTCATCTACATACTTCTCTGATTTAGCAATTTGCTGTTTACTCAAATCCATTTGTCTCTTTAATTCAGCTTCTGTTTTGTTTAATTGATTCAGCAACTCTTCTGGGTTCATTTGTGAATATTCCGATGAAAGGTTGATCATTTTTTTCAACTCTGAGATCTGTTGGGGAATATTCTTCCTGTTTAACAACAAATCTTTATAATACTGAAATGTGTAACGACTGCTAAAAAGTTTTGTTGAAAACGCTGCATTATCCCTTCTGACGGAGGTAGCGACAATCCAAAACATTGGAAACAGAATCAACAAAATTAAGATAATCATTAGGACATGTTTTATGATTCTCATCCTCTGTTCACCTCCTCAAAGGTCCCGGCAAACTTAAACTGGAAGAAACTGATCCCGGCTACGATGATAAAGATAAAGAGTGCGATAGCTGACGCATAACCGAAATCCTGCCCTCTTTCACTTTGGAAGGCCAATTTATAAGTATAAGAAATCAATATATCCGTTGATCCGGCATTTGTTAACGAATCAGACATGGCCGGTCCCCCACGGGTCAACAAGTAAATATTGGTGAAATTGTTGAAGTTAAAAGCAAAAGAGCCAATCAGCAGTGGCGCTACGGAAGTCATTAAGAGGGGCATCGTAATACTGGAGAATTTCCTTATCTTTGTTGCACCGTCAATGGATGCCGCTTCGTACAGATTACCCGGTATGGATTGTAAGGCCCCAAGGCAAACCATCATCATATAAGGGAATCCCAACCAAATGTTTACAATCAAAACGGATACTTTCGCCATAAATGCATCCCCAAGCCATCTGACTGCATCCATTCCAAACCATTGTCCAAGAATGATTTTATTGATAATCCCGTAAGTTTCGTTGAAGAAACCATTTCTCCACACCAAAACGGAAATAAATGCAGGTACCGCCCATGGAATTAACAAAAGCGTTCTGTAAATATTTCTCCCTTTAAATTTTGAATCGTTGAGCATCAAGGCAAAGCCCAATCCAATTACAAAGGAAAAGAGTACACTTAATATGGCCCAGACAAATGTCCAAATTAGAATTTTAATAAACGGTCCTGTAAACCTTGAATCGGTAAACATCTTTTCAAAATTTCTCAGACCAACATATCCCCTGTATCCTCCAACATCAATTTTCTGTCCTTGAGGGGTGATTTCAAAAAAGGTTCCGTCTTCTTCCTGAAGCTTTATACCTGTGGAGTTATTTATAAGAACGGTTCTCTCCAAAATTTTACCATTTTCCTCTACCATTTCCCGGTCAATCCTATACTTTTTCCTTGCATCCACCAATTTTCTGAATCCGTAAACTCGACCAAATCGCACCAGGGATCTCTCAGGATTAGTCAATTCGGCGCTATCCAAGTATTTCAAATAAATGTTACTCATAAACATTCGCTGATTGGACAAGGTATCCGGATCATCGAATGAGAAGAAATACTGATAGGTATGACTGTTCCCGTTGACATTCCCCTCCACAGCCATGATTTCGTCTTCATTTTGAATGGAATAGACAATTTCATATTGACCATCACCAATCACCACATTACCGTTGGTGATTTCTTTATATTCAGCAATGCTTCTTGTTGTATTACCATCCCTGTCAACGGAAATGATTTTAGGTTTTTCGGCAAGGAAACTTTTTTCTCCATCCGTGAAAATTAATACGAACTCTTCGGTGGGAGCAAAATCTTCCATGTGAACGTAAACGCTGTACGAATAGGGTTGAGAATCTTCATCTGTTACATAGGTGTTCATCAATTGCTCAACTACCTGATTACGAGTAAAAAGATGGCCGGTACCGTAATTCGTAAACGCTATTTTTAAGGTGTAAAAGATTGGATACACGGTTAATATCAGCAACAAGCTTAGAGCAGGAATTGTATATCGATATGGATAACCTTTCGGATTGATAACGGCAAAATCGATGAAGAAAATGATGATGATCATGATAATCCCAAGTTCTACAGAATCGTTTGTAAAGAGAACAATGGCAGCCCAGGTTAAAAGGGCATTCAATATGGCTAAAGCAAACCATAAGAGTATTTTTCCCAAGATCTTCAATGTGATCACCTTCTCTATAGAAAAAATAAAAGGGATGGATGGTTAATCGGTAATCACCGAACCATCCACCCCAACTGATTCAAATCACAGTTTATTCGTTAAGTGCTGCTTCTATTTTTGCTACCGCCTGATCTAAGGCTTCCTTGGGTTCCAGTTCGCCATTGACTATTTGATTAAGTGCATCACCCATAGCTCCCCATACGGCAGCCATAGCCGGAATATTCGGCATTGGAATACCGGTTAAAGCACTTTCGAAGAAGGCGTATACATCTGCATTGTCTTTAGCCATCTCTGCCACATCTAATCTTGCAGGCGGTCTTGGATCAGCCTGGAAGAGTCTGTACATTACATCTGTTGTGTTGATAAAGTTCGCCAAGAAATCAATAGCGAATAAGGTGTTTGGTGACTGAGAATTGATGAGGAATCCTTGAACACCGGTAAAAGGTCTGCATTCGTTTCCGTCAATACTGGGGATTGGTGCAATACCATAATCAATTCCAGCCTGTTTGTATCCTTCAATTGCCCATGGCCCGTTGATAATTGCCATTGCCATACCGTCTTTGAACAATCCATCTGCAATTTGGGAATTGTCACCGGGTTTCATAACGCCCATATCATAAAGACTCTTAAGAAATTCTGCTCCTTTGACAGCACCTTCGTTGTTTAAACCAATATCCGTCGGATCCAAACCCTGTTCAGTCTGTTTGAAAACATATCCGCCATTTGCAAATAACAACGGTGCGGTGAAGTAGAAGTTTGGTGCGTCGTAAACAAATCCTCTGAATTCATCATCGGTGTATTCCGCTGCGATTTCAGCCAATTCTTCAAATGTTTCAGGCGCTTCCTCAAGATAATCCTTGTTGTAGAAAAGCGCGATTGCTTCAACACCATAAGGCAGTCCGTATAATTTTCCGTTGTATTCAAAAGCACTGATTGCTGTATCCGTGAATTCCTTTCTGTCAGATAGTGTCAAGAAATCCATCGGGAGTAACAATCCACTAGCAACAAGTTCTCCAATTTGGTCATGAGCAGTCACGATGATATCCGGTCCTTCACCCACCGGTGCCGCCTGCAAGAACTTCGTTTTGATTTGGTCAAATCCCATTTCCTGAACATCTACGGGAATACCGTACATACTTTCAAAGTCATTTCCCAGTTCCTGAAGTATTTCCACCTGCTTTTCGGAACACCATACCGTCAATTTACCGGCTTCAGCTGAAAACGCCGTAAATGAAACCAACAACACTAAAGCCGTTACCAATAACAACTTCTTCATCAATAAAACCTCCTTTTTGAATTAGAAAAACATGGAAAACATATTAATTAATGATATCATATCTATTAATTCAGGTCAAGATGTTTAGTATTTGTTACGAAATGATTGTATACAGTCCATTATCAAATGCAGTGCATATCCCATTAAAGATGATATACCGATATAAATGGCGTTGGAAATGGCAACTTGGGGTCTGGTGTTTTTAATTTCCAACAGATAAAATAGAACTCCCACAATCAGTCCAAAAACAATTGGGGCAATAAAGGAATGAAAAGGTCCTCTGTGAGGAGGGGTAATGGCCGACAAAAAGCTTGAAAACAACAAGCCAGTCAAAATGGATATGTAAAAGATGATGATTTCGTTTTGTAACATCTTCAAACGCGGAAACCAGAGAGGTATTCTTTCCTTCAGCGAATAATAGAGGTAAACGGTGGCTATCATCCAAATGATCACTTTTGCCACTCTGTGCATATAGGCATTTTTATGATCCAAATCCGGTGCATCTGATCCCAAGGCGAAGAAGATAAAGGAAAGGATCAATATTCTGTCTGTTATGTCTACCAATTGGAAAACATGACGAAGAAGGTTCAGTAAAGGGATTGTTAACGGAAAAACCAATATCCCCGAGATTACATGCACCTTAAAATTGGGCATATTCTGAATCCACACCCCATTTTAAGAGATAATCCACTTCACCTAAGTCCATGGTCTTTATTTCAAAAATAATCTCACGATAGGCCTTTTTAAACAAGGGGTTGGCGTTTCCACTCATCATCTCCATCTGGCATTCGAACATGCTTCCCAGTAAATCCGATGCCCTGACTAAACTTCCTGTTTCACCCTCAAAAGGGTGCAGCATATAGCCTTTTAACTGTTCTTTTCCCTCACCTGAAATCAAACTCAGCAAAAATTCTTCAACCATCTGCTCTTCTACTTTTGTTATGGTTACCTCAAATCCGGGAATTCTCCGCTTGGTGGGTGAAATAATATCTCCCGTCATGGCCTCCGGCACATCATGATAAGCAGATTTTAACAGCAAGTCACTGCAGTCTTTGCAGCTTCCATTCAATGTTTCTGATATATAGGACAAGAGGGTGGAAATAAACGTCACAAAGAATGTATGCCCGGCGACAGTAGTTTTGATGTTTCTGTTGGTCTGATTCCACCTGACGGCATTAATCAGTGTTCGTACTTTCAACAAATAATCCCGATATTCACGACGATTTAAAAGGACTGCGATAAAATCATGTTCTTTATAACTGTTCAGTTTTTCCCGCAACTCTTGTAAAGGCTTTTTGTAATATTCGGGATAAACCCTGGCGTTTACTTCGCATTCTGAATAAGCGGCATATGTATCTGAAAAGTCGATGATCAACCCTTCAACGGAATCATCTTTTGCCCTTACGATCTTGTCTCTAAAGTCATCTCGCCAATCCTCGGGAACTTCTCTCAATACTTCCTCCATGGCACTTTTAAAGGTTTTATTCCATAGTTCCAGTGAAGTATCCTTGATATAGTTTTTGGTTTGCAGAGAAATATCCGAAAGGATGGCCTTTGGCAGGTCTTTTAAAACAATACGCTTAATCAGCTTTTCATAATCAATCTGCTGACCACTCACATAAGCTAACAAAAGGGCCACATGCAATGAAAATCCTGAATTACTGGCCTCGGTAATGAGTTCAATATGAGGCGTTGTATTCCATCGGTTGATAGTAAACAGGCTTAACGCCATTCTAATCAATCTTGAAAGCACTTATACCAGCTCTTTTCATAAAGAAATTATATTCTTTATTACCTTTTCATCAAATATTCTCTTTCAACACTTCCAAAAGATCAGATGCCTTTATTTGCTTATCCAACCATTGAGCGCAATCCGGTTCATTTTTCACCACTTTTTTCAGCGTTGGCATCCATTTGTTGTTGTTCAAGAGAATCCCACCTTGAAGGCGCCCTTTGTCAAAAAAGAGTTTCAATCTTCCATCTTCTACATTGGATTCAATATGGGAAAGCTCTCCTGAAATCTTTCCGGTGGAAAAGATCCTCCAATCGTTGATCTGAAAGACGGTTGAAGGCATTTCCAAATTGTAGATCTCTTTTTGACCGGCCATATTCGCCCCGGCAATCTTTCCCTGAGCCATTCCTGCTGTCCACAACCCCAGGGTTATCCCATTTATCTGAGCCACATCGCCGGCTGCATA
>JASUTC010000118.1 GCA_030445775.1 Thermotogaceae bacterium
CTTTGGAATTCATCAAGATCAATTGATAGTTCTGCTTTTGAGCTGCCTCTTCGATCCCTTTAAACACCTCGGAGAAAAACGGGTTGGAACTATCCTCCAGGATAACCCCTATGATATTGGTTTGATTGGTTCGAAGACTGCTGGCAAAAGTATTCCGGATAAACCCCATCTCTTTCGCCCGCTCCTCGATCCTGTTTCTCATGGCCTCGCTGATATCATCCTTGCCCCTGAGAGCCCTGGAAACCGTATTTACAGAAACCCCCAATTCCTTGGCAATATCCGACATGGTCACGTACTGTTTTTTTCTACCCATGATAAACTCCTAACATTATCGTTCACTTTATCGTTAATTCAATTATCCGGCCATAACCCCAATTATATGGCTTTATTTGTGATTAAAGACTAGGAGCTTTCTTTTTTGAGGAATTTTGTTATTATTGGTGGCAGGTAGGAGCTCCGCATGTGTGGCCATCAAAATGACATGGCCTGAAGAGTGTTTTGCCTCTGGCAAAAACTTCATAGTGCCAGCAAATTGAGACAATGTTTTATTTCTAGGCCAATGTCTTCGAAAATGACCTTTTTGTAGTGCAACTGTTATATTAAAAATTATAATTAAGCTTCGTTTCTTAGACACATATATAAATGTTTCTATTCTGCTATCTTTAAAACTGTCGATTTAATTTTCCAAACTCCAAAATTGACTTTGTGATAAAATCAGAGAGTTGGAAATAAGGGTTCCTGATGACAAAGGGGGTAGGCATGAAGAATTTGACCTGTTATAAAGGGGTGGGGTACAATTCGTTTTTGACGATGGGAGCTGCTACAACGTATATCTCCGCTGTCATGCCTTTGATCAGAGAATCGCTATCTTTGACTTACGCCCAAGTGGGGATGATTTTTGCCGCTAAATCCATCGGTTATTTAACCGGAGCATTACTCATTGGTATTCTCATCGATTTTATCGGAACAAAAAAGCCACTAATGTTTTCATATATCTTCATTCCATCGGGTATTTTAATCTTCACGCTTTCAAGTTCAGCTGTGGGATTGATCATTGGCCATTTATTGATCGGATTGGGATCTGCCGTTATTGAGATAGCCATACCTCCCTTGAGTTCCGCCTTTGAAGGCAAAAGCGGAAAATTGTTAAATCTTGTCCACTCCTTTTATGCGCTTGGGGCCATGCTCAGTCCAATTATCGCCTCTTTTATGATTGCACAAGATCTGCCCTATATGGCCTTTTTGTTTATCATCGCCGGATATACCTGTGTGCCCCTTTATTTTTCTACACGTCTGAAAACACATATCCCCAAAAGAGAAAAGAAAGCCAATAAAGAATCCCCTTCAGAATATTTATCATTATTTAAGAATATATACTTTTGGATTATTCTAACCGCTATCTTTTTTTATGTTGGTTCAGAAGCCAGTATCTCTTCATGGGCCCCTACCTATTCGGTAGATTACCGATCATACAGCAAAGAATTATCCAGTTTGCTTCCCTCGTTGTTTTGGATAGGATTGTTCATCGGACGTTTTACTTCAGCTTCTTGGGTGGATAAAGTAGGGAAAACGAAATGGCTCCTAATCATTACAAGTGTAGGCATTCCTATCGCTTTCTTTGCGCAGCTTCCCCCTGATTCCTTTGTGTTTTTGGCCATCTTTATTTTCTTTTCCGGCCTAATTCACGCCTCCATATTTCCTACTTTGCAATCCATTTTGGTAGATAAAATAAAAAGGAATATCGGCTTGGCTCTCTCTATCTTTTCGTTTTCTGCTTCAGCAGGCGTAACGCTGACATCCTTTATCATCGGAACGCTCAGTAGCAATGTGGGGTTGAATGCAGGATATTTTGTCCCCTTTGTGATGTTTTTTGGTGTTTTTACTATGATCTTCGTATTATCAATTTATTCAAAAAAGACTGAGAGGTGAAACTTGATGAAAATCTGGATGAGTTTGTTATTAAGGTTTTTGTTAACCGCTTGTGCAGCAGCTCCCGAGTTTATTCCTGTTGTACCTGTTTCAATGCCTGCATCATCGATTATTCCTTTGACGGAACGGATGCGGGCAAGTATACAAACGACCAAATCAAGGGAATAAAAGACAATCAAATCTTACCCATTGCCTATCTCAGCATTGGGGAGGCGGAAGATTATCGATTTTATTGGAATAATGCTTGGTATAATGATCCACCTGCCTGGCTGGGTGATGAAAACCCAAACTGGGAAGGAAATTACAGTGTTCAATTCTGGCATGAGGATTGGCAGGCCATCATCTTTGAGTACATTGACAAAATTATAGAGCAGGGTTTCGAAGCCATTATGTTAGACAAAGTGGATATTTACTACGACTGGTTTGAGACATACGGTCTGTTAAGTGAAGAAGAATCGGCGACCAGAATGATCCATTTTGTCGATGTCATAAGCACTTACATCAAAGAAACAAAAGGCATGGACCACTTTCAAATTCTTTCACAAAATACCCTGGGAATTTTCGATTATGATACAGAAAACCGATTAAAACAAGCCATTTGGGGAGTCGTCATAGAAGAGCTATTTTACTATAGCGATGGCTCTCAAACAAATGAGCAAGAACGCCAATATCGGCTTGAAAGACTAGAACAACTACAAAACTTGGAAAAGATCGTTCTGGTTACCGATTATGTCTACCCCCTTCAGGATATACCGGCAGAATTTATTCAAAGGGCCAGGGACTGCGGCTTTATTCCTTATGCCGCAGATAGTTCTTATCAACTGGATGAACTCATCATCATTGAGGGAATGCAACCATCAAATTAAAGTTGATGCAACATCCAAATATTTGGCTCTATATAGATGCCTAAATCTTTTTCCAAATCGATGTTCACCGGATTCAAGGCTCCCTCAATGACGTAATCACCGGATTCAAAGAACTTCAAGCCTGTCCATTGCTCCCAATCTGAAATAGAACCGGATATACGCATGGACTCATGGCAGACTTTAACGATCTTTCCACACGGCTTTTGGCGTATGCTTAAAGCAAATGTAAGAAGAGACACAAATAGGCCTTTGTTGCTATCCAGTATCTTTTCTATTATAATAACATGCTTGTCAGATAGACTATTATTAACGCATCTTTGAGTATAAACAGCGTTCAACGGATTCGTATTTCATTCCCCAAATGATATACTGAGTATAATTTATTACAGAAAAGGGTTAAGGAGGAGAACATGCCATACATCCAACAGATCAGGCAATTTAAACCACTGACAGACTCTGAGAAAAGTGACAAGCAAAGAAGAAGTCAACTGGCCCATTTGACCTCATCCGGTTTTATTTTAAACCCATCAATGACAAAAACGCTCATGGTCCATCACAACATCTATCAAACTTGGGCTTGGACAGGCGGTCATGCAGATGGAGATAGAGACCTGCTGAAAATTGCCATCAAAGAGGCGAAGGAGGAAGCAGGCCTTAAGAGAATCTCACCCCTTGTGGGCGACATGCTTTCGTTAGACATCCTGACGGTAAAAGGCCATTACAAAAGGGGTGAATACGTTAGCGCCCATCTGCATCTGTCCGCAGCATATGTTTTGATTGCAGAAGAGGATGAAGAGCTAACGGTTAAACCGGATGAAAATTCGGATGTGGCTTGGATAGCTGTTGAAGAGATGAATAAAATGAGTAATGAACCTGAAATGATCCCGGTTTATCAAAAACTGTATGAGAGGGCGTTGGAAATTAAAAACAAACAAAAGTCCCATTGATAATTTTAAATATTCTTCAAAGAATTAATATTACTAATGGCATTTTAAATTCAGAACACATAAAAATTAGAGGCCTTTGCCATTTTTAAACATAAAAAAGAGGCTATTTAAAGCCTCTTTTTTTGGAATATTTTTTTGTCTTATCTAATAATCGGAAATACCCAATGTAACATATAGCGTTCGCCTTTTTCTTCTTTCTTATTTGCCACTGGTTTTGGATTGGTTAACTCATCTCTCCAGTAATAATATTTGTCGTTTGCATAACGTTTCATTTATATCACTCCTTATCTGATACCGTTAATTCCATGAGACATGAAAAAAAATCTTTCTTTTATCACTTCGTTTATGTCATTCACAATTGCTTTTTGTGTTTGGGTTTTCTGACCTGTTCTTTTCCTAAGATACATCTACATCCCTCCACTTTTTAGTTCTGTTTTCTTACTTCTATCATACTTGACGGCAGATAATATCTATTTATTACACATGGTTATTATATATAAATGAAAGTATATTTAATAGGGTAATATATTTTTTGTTTTACAAAATAGGTGTTAATCAAAACAGAAAAACTATCCCTTTCACAGAACTATACGTATGGGCATCGTATACGCCTCCTGGTCAATAATATCACTCATAATACTGTGACAGAGTCCCGGTTTCATATGTTTCCAAGATAATCAGTGCTACCTCATCAAACCATTTATTTGGTATGGCTTGGTGTATCAGGTAGCACCCTGAATTTCTCCATCGCGTCATTGAGAGTTTTGTGTATTTCCCTCTATACCCATTTCTCCTTAATACTTTAAACAGAGCTTTCCAACTTTTCCATTCTTTCATCTGCTTCATCTTTAATAGTCGCCTGATCCATTGCATCAGTTCCGAAAATTTCCGCTTGCAGTTGGCGCAAGCCATGCGGGAAAGTTCCGAGGATAACCTGAATGAAACCATAGACATTTCTCTGGAAACTTTGTTTTGGAAGTTGCCCAATACGATGGTTCAAGACAGTCTCCTTAGAACGTTTTTGGAAAATCAAGTAAAAGGAGAAAAGCAATGAATAAGAATAGAACCTGGTTTTTATCAGGATTAAGTGTGATCACATAGAAAAAGATACGTTGGATGCTATTCAATATCTTTATGAAAAATTATGGTAAGAGAAGAGTTTATTGTTATACTATATTGTCAGTGGAAATTCACCGGCTTTTTATGGGGAAGTATTTTGGATGAAAGAGGTGGGAATTATAAAAGAAGATATTCGATGGATTCAACGCTATTCAAATTTCAAAAAAGCGTTTTCAAACTTAAATGAAGCAGTTGAATTAGCAAATGAAAGGGAATTGACAAAACTGGAAAAACAAGGGTTGATACAATCTTTCGAATATACTTATGAACTGGCCTGGAATACCATAAGGGATTTTTACAGGTCAAAAGGTGAGGTCGATATACAAGGCAGCCGGGATACCGTTAGGCTTGCTTTTGAAAGAGGATTGATTGAAGATGGACAGGTTTTCATGAATATGATCAAAAGCAGGCAGTTGTCGAGCTATACGTATAACGAAGAAACGGCTGATGATATTTATCAGGATATTGTGAATCAGTATTTTTATGCTTTTCAAGAACTCGCTGAACGTTTAAAACAAGAACAGCTTAAAGAGGTTGAGTGAACTACTCCCACTTAAAACTTTCAGTTTTTGAAGTGGGAGCTTCTTGCTTCACAGAGAACAACCTCTGAATGAGCAGGGATTACATTCTCTCCACAAGCTTTAATTCCTGTAGTTCCTACAGTATTGATTCCAAAGTTTCTGATGTTGATTGCTGCATTTAAGTCACGATCATGATTTGTTCCGCAATCCGGACATATCCATTCTCTGTCTTTTAAGGTTAATGCATCATTTTTGTATCCGCAGACAGAACACATTTTAGAAGATGGGAAAAAGCGTCCTATTTTATTCAGATGTTTTCCAGCTTCCTCTGCTTTATAAGCCAATAATGTGTAGAATTTGTACCAAGAAGCCGCTTGAATGGATCGTGCCAGTTTATGATTTTTAATCATTCCATTTACATTCAAGTCCTCAATGAAGATATGATCAATTTGATTTTCGTTGATAATCTTCCTTGAGAGTTTATGCAAGAAGTCTGATTTGATGTTGTTTACTTTTTCGTACAAACAAGCCAGTGCGATTTTTGCTTTTTGTCTGTTCTTAGA
>JASUTC010000041.1 GCA_030445775.1 Thermotogaceae bacterium
GAAGAACATGACCACAATAACCATGATGATACCAAATACAAGTATGAACATGGGGTAAGTGGTAGCAGATTTAACTTCATCCTTAAGTTTCTTCTGAGATTCGTAAAACCGGGCGACTTTATCTAATGTGTTTTCCAAGGAACCACTGTTTTCGCCGGCATCCACCAAATTGACAAAGATATCGTCAAAGCAGTTTTCGCTTCTTAATGCCTCTGCAAAACTCATACCGGATTCAATATTTACCAGCAATGTTGAAATGATCTTTCTGAACCTTCCAGAGAATACTTCCTGCTCCGCCAACACCTCCAAAGCTGCTGCAAGGTTAACCCCTGAGTTAAGCATGATAGCAAGCTGCCTGGCAAAGGTCATTAAATCATCCAGTTTCAACGGAAAAAGGGAAAAGGTTCCACTCCTTTGCTTGACCGGATCGATGGATAAGACCATCAATCCCTGTTTGCTTAATGAATTGACTGCACTGGATTCACTTGTTGAGTTAATCACACCATTTACGCGAGATCCACTCATATCGGTCGCTTTATATGTATAAGTTGCCATCTTTCACTCCTATTCTGATACCACTTTTATGCCTCTCTCTTCCAACTCCTGTATCCCCCTGGGATCGTTGATTTTGATCAATGCCCTTGCGGCAAAGTCAAGGACCATCTGTTCCTGTGTCTGACCGCTTGCAGGGTTCGTTGCCCTCAAAACCGTTCTGTCATCCAGTAGATTTATAAGTGGATAAACTGCTCGTACATCTTTTATTTCACCCAAAGCATAAGCTGCCATGGCTCTTATCATGGGGTTTTCATCCTTTAAACTGGTCAAAATATAAACAACGGCTTTTGAATCCTGCAGTTCTCCTAAAGAAACTAGCGCTTGTGTTCTAACGTTTATATCACTATCACGTAACATGGAGATGAGAAAATCCGTATTATCAGTAGATTTGATTTTGCCTAATGCATTAGCTACCAAAGCACGTATGGAAGGGTCTGTATCCGAAACAAATTTATAGAAAGTTTGTAAAGATCGTTCGCTGCCTATGAGTAACAGGGTTTTCAATATATCTAATTTCAACTGCTTGTCGTAAGTTGTTTGAAGTGAAATCTGAAGGGGCTCTATCGCCCTGTCACCTATGTGGGAGAGCATCTCTTTTGCCTCTTCTCTGTTTTCAGGTATTGATAAAAGTTTTGACAGATAAGAAGCAACTTCAACCATTCCTTCAGGTGATTGGATATCGATCAAGATTCTGGCAATTCTTGTTCCCTCGTTAAAATTATTCATAATTGCAGCAAGCTTGAGTTTCAGGATAAGTTTTTCCACCGCCGGCATGCCAATATTCACCAAGGCACCGTCAATTCTGGGATCATTTTCTTCACCCAGCATCCAGCAAATCTTGTCTGCTGCTCGGGAACTTTGAATTTGTCCCAATGCCCAAACTGCCATCATGCGGAGCTCGTGGTTGTTGTGATCCAGATATGCCAGTAACAATTCTTCCGAATCAGGGACACCAATGTTCCCAATGGCCTCCAGCGCAAGGGTTTTTTCAGCTGCACTTCCCTTTTCCAGGACTTCTTTCCATTGTTCATATTCAATGCCTTTGTATTCCAAACCGAATATGACTGCTGTGAATAGCGATAATATCATAATGCCAATCATAACCTTCTTCATACCACATGTCCCCCCGGTTTTTGGGCAATTTTTCTGCCCGATTATTAACGCAAGCTGCATTATTATGATGAATTACTTAAAGTGATTTTGTCTTTTCCAATAATGTATTATACATTAAATCTTATATTTAATATATCACCATCTTCAACAATGTGTTCTTTACCCACTACTTTTAGAAGACCGGTTTCCTTTAAGGCCTTTTCAGAACCCTTTTCCATCAGGTCATTGTAATGCATAATCTCTGCTCGGATGAATCCCCTTTCCAAATCAGAGTGAATCTTTCCCGCTGCGGATTTTGCATTGGTTCCCTCTTTAATGGTCCATGCTTTAACCTCATCTTCACCTACTGTAAAAAATGAGATCAGGCCCACGTATTCGTAAACAACTTGAGTCAGGACATCCAAACCGCTTTGGGTTATGCCCATTTCTTCCATGAATACGCTTCTCTCGTCAGGTTCCAATTCTGTGAGCTCCTGTTCAAATTTACCACAAATTTCGGTTAAAACAAAATCAAATTCTTTGCAGATTTGTTTTGTTTTCGTGATTTCAGGGGTTTCTTTTTTATATGCATCTTCATCTGAATTCAGAACAATAATGGAAGGCTTTAAACTGAAAAGGGACAGTGAGGAAATGAGTTTTTTCTCTTCAGGCGAATATTCCGAGCCTTGCGGCCAATGTTCCTTTTCCAAAATCTCATACAATCTGTTTAAAATCTCCAGTTCCTTTTCTTCATCCTTTTCCAGTTTCTTTTTTGAATTTTCCAGGTTGTTTTTTCGACTTTCAACCAATTCCAAATCCCTCAGGATGATTTCTGTTTTGATCTCTTCAAATTGTTCCAAGGGTTCTTTAGGGACTCCTGAAAAGTTTCCGATGGTCCAAAGCAGAGCGTCACATTTTTGAATCATGCCAAATACTCTGTTCCGCTCCTTTGCACCGGCTTCAATATCCAATCCATTGGTGTCTGTAAATTCAAGTGTCGCATACGTTGTCTTTTTTGGATTGTACATCTCGCTTAATTTTTTTACCCGGGGGTCTTTCACCTCGACAATTTTTGTCTCTCCGGGTTTTGAATTTGTATCCGTACTGCCGGTTAGCAAGTTGAAAAGGGTTGTTTTTCCCACGAAGGGTGTGCCTATGATTCCGATTTTCATTTATTCATTCTCCAATCTTTCTTTTTTGGTTGTGGCAATATAACTGGCAACTTGGCTGGGAATGGTTCCGGGACCAAATCCAATATCGTAGCCCAGTTCTAATGCCAGTTCATGGCTGATTCTGGGCCCGCCCACCGCTGCGATGATGTGATGTCGCAGCCCTTCCGCTTCCATTAGATCCATTAATTTTGAGAGGTTCTTAACGTGGATATTTTTCTGTGTGACGATTTGAGAAACCAAAACCACATCTGCCTTGACTTCTTTGCATTTTTTTATCAAATCTTCACATAACACCTGGCTTCCCATGTTGTAGACTTCAAAATTCTTGTATCGTTCCAATCCGTAATCACCGTGATAGCCTTTCATGTTTAAGATGGCATCCAGTCCCACGGTGTGGGCGTCACTTTCAATGGTAGCTCCAACAACAACCAGCTTTCTACCGATTTGTTCTTCGATGTATTCATCAACCTGTACTCGGTCCATATGATCGAATTTGGCTTCCACCACTTGTATATCATCGGTGTTGATTCCGGTGGTAGTGTGTCCATAAACCACGAAAAAGCTAAAATCTCCCCCTAAATCCTGCATGGAAACCACTTCGGTCTTTTCAAATCCCATCTTTTTCACCAGACTCTTGGCTGCTTCTTTTGCTAAAGCGCTTGCTTTTAAGGGTAATGTGAAGGAAAGCTGCATGGCTCCGTCATTGGTGGTATCTCCGTATGGATAGATCATCATCAGTGGACACCCCCCTCAAACACTTCGTCATCTAAGTTCAATAATCGTCTAAAAGCCCCTTCAAAGGGGTTGTAGTATTTGGGAGATTTTTTAATTACGCCATCCAAACCTTTCCCCCCCGTTTGGGTTCGTTTGATGTCGGCAAAGTTTGCCTCTTCAATGGATTGCATTAGTCCCACTTCACGTGTGTGTTCCAACAATTCGATGGCCTGTTCAAGAACTTTGTGAGCCCGTTGGGAGATAAACGAATCATCATCAATACTGAATTCTTTTCCCAAGCTGAAGGTGTTGTTGAATATATAATCGGCATTTTTAACCGCTAAATATCTGTCCTGCATAAAGGGTGTGTGAATGGCCTCTGTGAGCATCCCCAAGAGTTGTATGTCCTGACCGGTGAGCACGGAGACAAAATTGAACATGGTGTTCATGGCGTAACCTTTGAAGATATCCCCTGTCATGTGTTTGGTTGGTGGCATGTATTTTAGAGTAGCCTCCGGGAACAATTCCCGGGTTAAAAGAGCGTGGGCTATTTCATACGAGAGTCCGTCTTTGATATCCGGGTTTATTTCAAAAGCATGACCCAATCCCATGTATTTAGGCTCCATACCTGCTTTTAGCGCAAAGGCCTCGTTGATTAACTGTGAAGCTGTAACGGCATAGGCCTTTTCGATGGCATCGGATGTGGTTAAATAATTATCCTCTCCTGTGTTGATGGTAATGTGAGAGGCAGCGCAGATTAACCTTGAAAAGTACTGGTCAATGATGGTTCGTTGCATGTTGATATCTCGAAAGAGTATCCCGTACATGGAATCGTTCAGCAGAAAATCCAGGCCTTCCCAGGCTCCCATCATGGCAATTTCCGGCATGCAAAGCCCGGATGCGTAATTCACAAGTCGTATGTATCGGTTCTGCTCTTCACCTACAACATCAAGGGCTTTGCGCATAATTCTGAAATTTTCCTGTGTCGCATAAGTTCCACCAAAACCCTCGGTTGTAGCGCCTTCGGGAACATAATCCAGCAGACTTTGGGCCGTGGAACGGATAACGGCAATGATATCGGCGCCTTGTCGGGCTGCGGCCTGAGCCTGTACCACATCTTCATGAATATTTCCGGTGGCAACAATAACGTATTTATATGGTCTTGGAGGATCGGACCAGGTCTCGTACAATAACTTGTCCCTTTCATCCTTTATCTTTGCTATATGATCCATGGCAGCCTGCGTTAGCCTTTGAGACAAGGCGTTGATTTTTTCATAGTCTCCCATGGGAATTTCTGTCAAATCAAGATTTTCCTCGGCAACCATTTTGGCAATTACTTCCGGCTCTTCATCGTGATGAACACAAGCATTCAGAACGTATAAAGAGGCTCCCATCTCCAATACACCCTTTTTCATCAGCTGTTTGACGATGATGTTCACATAGGGTGTATCATCGATATCCGCACCGATGATTCCAAACAATCTTAATACCGTTCTTTCGATACTGGTGGTGGTGTTTTCACGAATCAAGTCCATCAAATCTTCTACGATCTCTTTGGAGATCTCTTTTGCCCGGTTTACCGGTTCGCTTTTCAGCCTCAATTTCAGTTTTTCCAATTCTATTCCCCCGTTACTTTAAAATAATTTGTTGACTTCGTTCACGTCATACTCTATATCCAATAGTTGATATGCATTTTCAGTCACTTGCCGACCTCGTGATCCCCTGGTCAAAAAGCCTTTTTGAATCAGATAAGGTTCGTACACTTCGCTAATGGTGTCCGGTTCTACACCAACAGCTGCTGCGATGGCCTTCACCCCTGCCGGACCACCCCGGTAGTGTTTGATGATGGTTTTCAGAATCTTTCTGTCCATGGAGTCCAGTCCATGATCGTCTATCTCGAGTGTTTTCAAAGCCTGCAGGGCATCCGATTCTTCGATTTTCTCATGACGGTTAACTGTGGCAAAATCTCTGATTCTTTTTAACAGTCTGTTGGCCACTCGAGGTGTCCCCCTGGAACGCATGGCAGCCATTTTTGTAGCCTTTTCATCAATTCCAATTTCAAGAATACTTGCGGAGCGTTTGATGATGTTTTCCAGTTCTTCGGTTTCGTAGTAGTTGAGTTCCAGTTGAATACCAAAACGGTTTCTCAAAGGTGAGGTCAACAATCCGCTGCGTGTTGTAGCCCCTATAAGGGTGAAACGATTTAAATCGATTCGAATAGACCGGGCACTGGGTCCTTTACCGATCATGATATCCAGAGAAAAATCCTCCATGGCTGAATAGAGAACCTCTTCAACTACCCGGCTAAGCCGGTGAATTTCATCTATGAACAGTACATCACCCCGTTCCAGATTCGTTAATATCGCAGCCAGATCCCCCTGTTTTTCTATAACAGGACCACTGGTGGTGTGAATTTGAAACCCCATCTCATTGGCAATCACGTTGGCAAGAGTCGTCTTCCCCAATCCGGGAGGTCCCGCCAATAAAACGTGATCCAGTGGCTCATGCCTGATCTTTGCCGCTTCAATGGTAATGGCCAAACGCTCTTTGATCTTACTCTGACCAATATACTCAGAAAGGGTTTTAGGTCGCAATGCGTAAAAACTGCTGTCTTCTTCATTTTCCTCCGTTGTCATGACTCTCGATTCTTCAAGATTTTCCAGTATGTCCTTTTCCATCTCTATTTTATCACCTCATGTGTGGTTCGCTACAGTGGAACTTTTTTAAAGGCAGGGTTTAGGGAGAGATTTTCAACTTCAACAGCCGCCAGTTTCCGTTCATGTCTTTTCGGTACTCTTCGATCTTATCCCCAAAAAGTGCCTCAAGTGCTTCTTTCTGATTAAACCCCGTCTCCAAATAAAGGGTCTTTCCCTTTAACACATCCAAATTCTTAGCAATAGCCTGATAAAATGCCAAGCCATCATTGTCTGCAAATAAGGCATGATGGGGTTCATGGTTGATGACACTGGCGTCCATGCGGTCCATGTCTTGTTTGGATATATACGGCGGATTGGCAACGATGACATCGATTTCTCTCAAATAGCCTCTCAACGGTTCTAAAAGACTGCCTTTTAAAAATCCTATTCTGTCTTCTACAGAGTGCTTTTGAGCATTTTGAACGGCAACGTCCAGACATGCCTGTTGGGTGTCCGTTGCGATGAGTTTTACATCCGGCAGGAGTTTTGCCAATGTGATGGCGATCACGCCGCTGCCTGTTCCAATATCCGCAATGGTCAGGTCTTTTTTGTCTCGATTGTCTTTAACCACCCATTCAACCAGTTCTTCGGTCTCCTGGCGTGGGATCAACACGTCTTTGTTTACCAGGAATTCGTAAGAAAAAAAACGTTCTACACCGGTGATATAGGCGACTGGCTCTCCCTCCACCACGCGGTTCAACAGTTGCTTAAATGTTGAAAGTTGCTTTGGTTCCATATCCTTTTTCCAGTTAATGTATAAATGGGTCTTATCCATGTCCAAAGTCATTTCCATGAGCTTTTCCGTGGTGTTCCGTGGGTTATCCAACCCTTTTTTCTTCAGATAGCCTTGTGTCCAGTTAATCACCTTGCCAACTGTCCAAATGTCTTCTATTTTTCTCACTCCAAATCTTTGCTTTTTCAAAGCTTGTTCCATTTATTATTTTACCACAAAAAGTCGATTCTGTCAGGCTTTTTTATGTCAAAGGAGGCATATTTTCAGTTTTTTGTCTTTCAGCATTTTTTGAAAGACTTCCGCGTTTCCACACCTATAATCTAATAAGATGATTATTATTTACTTTTTAACTCCTCAGCAAGCCTTTTTGTCTCTTCTAAATTAAACAACTCAATACAAACGGGGAAATCAGGACTTAACTTTTTATCTTTGAGGAAATTTTTAAAGTCGTCGATGGTTTTTTGATCTGGATAACAATGAGACTTCTTTTCATTGGCTCCATGGAAATGGATTTCAGTGATTTGTGTTGAAAATCTTTTATAAAAGGCATCGACGGAGCGTTTATCAAGTAAGAGATGGCCGTAATCCATGGTAATGAAGAGGTTTGACACCTCTTCTCTCAAATAATCACAAAACTCAAAGAATATATCATTCTCTGGGTTTTCAACGGAGATATTTCTCGCATTTTCTTCAGAAATACTAAAATAAAAGTCAGCAAAGGCTTTGAAGTTGATGAATGGATGAAGAGTCATGTTGAGATAATCATGGTCTTTAAAGAATTCGTAAGCCTCTTTTACGTTTTCAAGTTTATCAGTGGGTAAATGAAGGGTCAATTTAGTTCTATCTTGAATTTCATCTATTTCTTTGGTCAATATCTTCTCAGTTTTCTTGTTCCATGTATATACAAGCAGTTCACAGAATTGAAAATTTTCTCTTAAATACTCAATATTTTCCAAATATGAACCGTTAATTTGCCAAGAAGTTGCACCGATAAGCATCGTTATCACGTCTCCAGTCTATTGAAATTAAATTCTTGATCAAATTAGAGGTTTTTCCGAGTTGAACCCTATTGTGTTAGACTATTTTGTACATCCCCCATATAAACTGTTCTCAAAAAGAAATCAAAAACAGCTCTCTACTTCTGCTAACAATTATACCATTCTTTGATAGTATTTCCTTTAAATAACCTTATCCGGTGGAATCCCGAACTTCCAGAACCGGTTTAATGAGAACCCCTTTTGGAGTTCTTTTTTCTGAATGCATGGTTTCGATGAGGGAGTTAACAACTGTTTGGGCAAATCGTTCCACATTTTGGTCGATGGAGCTTAGAGCTGGATCAAGAAATTGACTTTGGGGTAAATTGTCGATTCCCAGGACTCCCACTTCCTCCGGTATCTTTTTTTTAGATTCTTTTATCGCTTTATACACGGCCGTTATCTTCTCGTCACCGGAGACAAAAAAGGCATCCGATTGAAATTTTTGAAGATGAATTTTTGTGTAATCATAAGCATCTTGAAGGTTGTTGACCCCATATTCGATGTGAAATTTGATGTCATGGGTTGCACAAATCCTTTTAAAACCATCAACACGACTTTTGTTGACGTAAAATTCCTGATTCCCCAGGAAAAAAGAGATGCGTTTATATCCCTTTTCAGTTAAATGTTGAGCGCCGATTTCACCCACGTGAAAATTATCCAAGTCAACATAACAGGTGTCTTTGTAATCAAAATCCTTACCAAGGATTACAAAAGGAATGTTGTTATCTCTCAAATATTTGATACGAATATCTCCCTTTAAATTGTCAAACAACACAGCACCGTCCGCAATACCGCTTTTAAGCAATATAAACCCGTCGGTATCATCGTCAATCACCCCATGACCGGAAGACGGAGAAAGGATGACTTTGTATCCTCGAGTTTTAAAATCAGTGATAATATTCATGATAATCAAACTGTGCCAGGCATTCCAGTAACTGCCGCCGTGTCTGTCTATGAACAAGATGACGGTCTTTGTCTGTTGATTTTTCAAGGCCTTGGCCATCAGATTAACGCTGAAATTGGTTTCCTCTATTGCATCCAATATCTTTCTCCTGGTAGCCGGTTTCACTTCAGGAGAATTATTGATGACTCTTGAAACGGTTTTGATAGAAAATCCTGTTTTTTTGGCAATATCCGACATGGTTACTTTTTTCAAAATGAACACCTCTTTTGTCAACGTTGACAATATATCATAGCATATTTTCTTAAAAAATGAATTGATTCGATTTCATTAAATTTTTGAAGATAAACGCTAATAATCGATAATATTCAGTTTTATTTCCGGTTAACGGGATTTGAAAAAAATCATTCAAAAGCATAGAATATGGTTGAAGGAAATTTTTTTTGGTTCGTTATGACAACGTTGTCATAATAATTCGATAGATTCATGCATCTCTAACTTTCAGGAATTAACCAAATTAATGGAGGGATTTTTTATGAAGAAAACCTTGTTTTTTGTCGTTTTGGTATTAGTCGCAGCATGTCTTTTTGGTGAAACACTGGTTGTCACATCCAGACTCTGGTCAGCTCCTTCGGAGAAAGAGTTTATTATTAACGAAATTATCAAACCTTTTGAGGAAGCCAACAACTGTACTGTAAAATTCAGCACGTTGGATGATGAAAAACTACTGGATCAGGCTGAGCTTCAACAGAAAACCGGAAACATCACCACCGATGTTATCGTTGCTTACGCCTCGAACATGCCGGATTGGGTAGAGAACGACTACGTAATGGATTTAACAGAAATTGCTTCAAAATGGAACGATAGAACATTTTCCAAAGGGTATGATGAAATGACCGTTTTCGATGGCAAACGTTATTTCCTTCCCGTGGGTGCGGATGTTTATCTGTTTATCGCAAACAAAAAGGCTTTACAATACCTTCCGGAGGGTGTGGATGTTCAAAATTTGACCTGGGAAGAAGTTGTAGACTGGGCAAACGCCATTGCCATTATGGAAGGCGAAGGTAAATACGCAGTGACAGGCGTCCCCATGAAATCCTTGATTTATCAGTACGGTGGCGTATGTCTTTCTTACGGAGCAGACTGGCCGAATTTGGACAATCCCGGTGCTATGGCTGCATTCTATCTTATGAGCAAGATGGCAGATGCCTATACACCAACTGTGTTAACTTACGATGATGTGAGACCACCAATGAAAACCGGTGAAGCATGGATGGCAACAGCCCATTGTGCAAGAGTAGGAGAAATTTACAAAAATGATCCAACAAATTACGTAGTTGCACCTGCACCTGCAGGTCCTGCAGGTATTGGATCCATTGCCGGAACCAGCGGATTTGCTATCGTTAAAGGCACAAAACATGAAGAATTGGCTGTAAAATTTGTTGAATACATGACAAGACCTGAAATAATGCTCAAGGCTTCCAAGGGTACCGGCGGATTTATTCCACCGGTTGACGAAGCTATTGATTTACTTGAAACAGATAAAGACGAACAAGATATGATCATTGAAATGGCCATCAAGGTTATGCAAGAAGGCGTTCTTTCCTACATTGCACCAACATGGACAGATTGGGGTCAAGTCAAGCTGGTTTACGATGACATTTTCAAAGAAATGATATTAAACCTGAAGACATTCGATCCTGGTTATCTTGAAATTATGCAATTAAGAATTGACTCACTGAAGAAATAAACCATTGTATAGGGGCACATCACTTTGGTGTGCCTTTTTTATCTATACCTGAATGAAGGAGCTGCAAATTCATGACTTTAAACCAATCTGTTACTTTAGAGCCTCATAAAAGCGGTTTCCCATGGAAAAAAGTAATCCCCTATATTTTAATTGCCCCAACGGTCATCTACTATATTATCTTTTGGATCAGACCGGTTTTAACATCCATCATTCAAAGTTTTACTCCGGAAATCGGTACGGGTTTTACCGTTGAAAACTATTCCAGGATTTTTAACGATCCGGTATTTTGGCAAGCTGTTGTGAATACCGGTATTTTTGTTATCATATCCGTTACTCTGGAGTTTGTCGTTGCTTTTGGTTTGGCATTAATCATCAATAAAAAGTTCAAAGGCTCGAGTTTATTACTCGCTATCGCTCTGATTCCTATGGCCTTGCCACCTGTAGCCGTAGGTGCCATGTGGTCCAGTGGTTTTGCCACTTACGGCTGGTTAAACAGCCTTCTTATGTCCATGGGCTTAATCGGCGAGGGAGAGAAGATTCTCTTTTTGGCGGGTAGTGACTTCCAGTCTTTGATGCTTATCATCATCATCGATGCCTGGCAGGTCATCCCCTTTATGATGACCATTTTGCTGGCAGGACTTCAAGGCATTCCCAAGGAATCCATAGAAGCCGGTTACGTTTTTGGTGGAACTCGATTTAAGGTATTAAGAAAGATCACCATGCCTATGCTGAAGCCCAGTATTCAAACGGCACTTATTTTAAGAATCATCTCTGCCATCCAGGTATGGTTGATTATCGTCCTCATCTTTGGATTTAGAAGAATCCCCGTTTTATTGGAGGAGGTCGTCTTCTTCCAGGAACAGGTTCAAAATGAATACAAACTGGCTCTTGCCTATTCAGTTATCGTTGCATTAGTGGTATCGGTCGTTGCCGTTTTCTATTTAAAGGTATCGGGGGCTTTCAAAGGAGATGAAGAACAATGAGTCATAAGGTTCTCAGGGCAAAGCAAACGAAAAAGCTCATTGGAAGAACTATCTTTTATATGTTCATCGTCTTCATCATCATGGTAATACTACTCCCCATCTATTTTCTTTTGTCGATTTCATTCATGTCGGACCAGGAGGCCTATGATTGGCCCATCCCTTTGGGATTATCCTTTCAAGGTGAATTCAAGATTGAACCGGTTTTAGGAACATCTGAATACCTGGTCAGCGTCTACTCCCGTTCACAGGAGGCATACATGTCGCTGATTCAAGGATCGAAAATAGATCAAATGAGTGAATTTTTGAGAAATAAAACCAATTGTAATGTATCAGAAGAAAAACTCAATGAAGCAATTGCAGAAGTTAATGCCCTTTATGAAACAAACAGTAACCGAATCAATACTTTAACGGAAGAAATCAGCAATCTGGAGAAGAAGATTCTGTCTTTAAATCAAAATATCATCAAGGCAAAGCGTAATCTGTCAATCGTTGAAGGTCGAGAATCCATGGAAGCGGTTGAGGAAAAACTAAGAGCGGATTTAAAGCAGTACGAGGCTGAAAAAGAAATCATCACAGTTGAAATAGAAGAAAAAAAGGCCGAGCTCACCCCACTTAACTCAACGCATTTCAAGGTTTTCAAGAATCTCTTTGCCAACTATGTCACCTTTTTTAAGGTGACACGAGATTCCATACCGGCGTTGATGAGAAGTATTCAGGTGGCTTTGTTAACAGTTTTCATCGCCTTAACCATTGGTGGGATGTCCGGTTATGCCTTTGCCAGATATGTCTTCAAGGGGAAAAACATCTTAAAACTGAGTACACTTTTTGTCAGGATGTTCCCGGGGATAGCCATTGCCATGCCCATGGTCATTATCCTGGCTGAAATGGGCTTTTACGATAAACCCATTGGTTTATCTTTGGTTTATTCAGTTGGGCAAATTGCATTGACCATATGGATCACAGCCAGTATCTTTATGGGGATTCCAGTGGAACTGGAAGAGGCAGCACAGGTCTTTGGAAGAACCCGAGTAGGTGCTTTTATTCACATCACATTACCGCTGGCTTTGCCGGGACTGGCCGCCAGCGCCATGTATGCCTTTATCGGAAGTTGGGCTGAAACCGCACAGGCCATTGTGCTGACACAATTCAACCCTACTTTTCCGGTGGTGGTGTATCAAACCATGGTTGGGGCAAAGGGGATGGTAAACCTCATTGCTGCCGGTGGTGTAACAATGGCATTACCTGCTGTTTTGTTTACCATTCTCATTAGAAAATACATCCTGCAGATGTGGGGTGGAGTAAAAGTCTAAAAAAAGGAGCTGGACTTATGGCGACACTTAAACTTAAAAATCTTTCAAAACGATACGGTAAAACCGTTTGGGGAGCGAAAGATATCAATCTTGAAGTTAATGATAAAGAATTCATAGTACTTCTGGGGCCATCAGGGTGTGGAAAAACGACAACTATGCGTATGATCGCAGGATTAGAAGAAGTCACACAAGGGATTATTTACATCGATGAAAAGGATGTCACTTTTTTGCCCCCAAGGAAAAGAGATATTTCCATGGTCTTTCAAAGTTATGCTGTTTGGCCGCATTTGACCGTTTCCGATAATATAGCCTTTCCCTTGAGATTGAAAAACCTAAAAAGTGCTGAGATTGAAAAAAGGGTGAAGGAAGTATCTTCTTTGACAAAGATTGAAGAATATTTGGAGCGTTTTCCGAGACAACTTTCCGGAGGACAGCGACAACGCGTCGCTCTGGCTCGTGCATTGGTCGTTCAACCCAAAGTCTTTTTGATGGATGAACCCCTGTCAAATCTGGATGCTAAGCTTAGAGTTAAAATGAGAACTGAAATGAAAGCCATCCACAAAAAGACTCAGGCCACAACGGTTTTTGTTACGCATGACCAGGCAGAGGCTATGAGTATGGCTGATCGAATCGTGATCATGAAAGACGGGTCGATCGTCCAGGAAGGATCCACAGATGATGTGTATTTTGATTGTGAAGATATGTTTGTAGCCGGATTTATCGGCACTCCTCCCACTAATTTTCTTTCAATGGAATTAGGGGAAAAGAACGGGAAACTCTTGTTAGTCAACAGTGCCTTTTCTTTTGAACCGATAGGGGAGAATTATGAGATTCTTAAAAATTACTCTGGCAAACAAGTGATTATGGGAGTTCGACCTGAAAGTATGCAGGTTTTCAAAGAAAAGAAGCCTGAATCAGTCTTTTCTCGGGAAGTATTGGTCACAGAACCACAAGGCTCTCACCAGATTGTAGCCATTGAGTTGGATGATCAAATTGTCAAAATAGTCGCACCACCTTTCCCAAAGGTAAATCCGGGAGAAATTGTCCATATCGGTTTTGAACATGATCGAATCATGTTCTTTAACCCGGAGACAGAAAAAAGAATTCGTAAAGCATAAGGGAGTGGGATTGAGATGAAAATTGCCCTGGCTCATTTTAGAGTAGGTGAAACTGACGGAGTTTCCCTTGAAATGGAAAAATGGAAACAAGTTTTTGAAAACATGGGGTATCAAATCATATTTATTTCAGGTACTTCAGATTATGGAGATTTTTACATCAAAGAGATGGATTTGCATAGAGATGCCTTTAAGAAATGGGAAAGAAACAGCTATAAATCAATAGATGACTATGAGAATGAAGAATCATTCAGTCAAGAGATCCGAAGTGTGGCAAAAGTGGTCGAAACAGCATTGGATGAAATATATGAAAAAGAACGGTTTGATATCATTATCCCTAACAACATTTTTTCCCTGGGAACGGGCATTCCGGTTGCAATCGGATTTTACAACTTTATAAAAAAACATCATTTAATCAGTATCAATCACAATCATGATTTTTACTGGGAAAGGTCACATATGAATCATCCTACGTGTGATTTTGTTAAAAAAGCTTTGGAAAAATACTATCCACCCATTGGAGACAATTATCAGCAGGTGGTCATCAACAAAATAGCGCAGGCTGAATTAAGGAAACGAAAAGGCTGCGATTCTGTGGTGGTCCCTAACGTTTTTGATTTTCATGCCCAAGAATGGACTCTCGATGATTACAATCGTGATCTTAGAGAACGGTTGGGGATTGGAGAAAGAGACATTGTCTTTTTGCAAGCAACTCGTGTGGCCACCAGAAAGGCCATCGAATTAGGGATTGAAACCATCGGAGAGATCAAAAAAAGGAAACAGCAGCTGATCGGGCCCCTTTACGATGGAAGAGAATTCACCGATGAGGATCAGATTCTTCTTTTCATGCCGGGACTCATTGAAACGGACAGTGATTATATTACCTTTCTGAAAAAACTCGCCGCTGAAGAAGGGGTTAAGATCATCTGGGCGGAGCATCTTTTTGGGGCAAAAAGGAGTCATAGAGATGTCAAGAAATACTCCCTGTGGGATGCCTACGTGATTGCTGACTTTATCACTTATCCATCCATCCTTGAAGGCTGGGGAAATCAATATTTAGAGGGGCTTTTTGCCAAAAAACCCATGATCATTTTTGAATATCCCGTCTTCAAAACCGACATTATGCCCTTTGGTTTTAAAAACGTATCGTTGGGCCATACGTTCACTCAAAGGGATGATAATGAAAGCGATTACGTTTCTGTGGAGCGCAAAAAATTAGAAGATGCGGCAACCAAGACCATTGAAATACTAAAAAGCGAAGAACTTTATTACGATATGGTCAACATAAATTTCAAGATCGCCCGGGAGAAACTTTCCTTTAACGCTCTTGGGAGAACGTTATCGAAGATCATCAAAAAAGCCACAAAATATACGGATGGTGCTGGTTTTCCCGGAAAAACATAACAAATCAGGGTCCGATGAGCCCATAGATTTCTCCCTTGCTAATCTTAAAACCCACCAGTTCGATTCCCCTGTTTTTTCCATAATATTTCTTTAAGCGGTTCACTTCAAGCATACAATTCCTAAAAAAAAGGCGGATAGAATCGTCCGCCTTTAACTTTGATTGGATTCATTATTATTGGCAGGCTGTGTGTTTCGCGTCTTTTCTAAACATAGGCCATGGA
>JASUTC010000042.1 GCA_030445775.1 Thermotogaceae bacterium
AAAAAACGAAACCTTCGCTCCATCCTTTGCATAAAAACTCAATTCACCTTTATCCGTTATTTCTCCGGTCTCAACAAATGAAGTCTTTTTCAAAACTGACAGCGCCTGCTTTATAGACTCACAGTGGAAAGTTTCCTTGATGTTTAAATACTCATCCGCCACGAAACGCTTTTCACTTACACAAAAAAACAGTTCAAACCATCCCATATCCTTGTTGAATCAAAAAGGGCATTTCTATCCGTTAGCCTCCTACAATTCTTTTAAACCCAATCCAAGGTTAGTTCAGTTTATGATATCATTTCATATATAAAGTGTAACGGGAGTTGAGTGCATGCCAGTGAGGAATTTGTCTTTAAAGGGAAAATTGAACGGTTATTTCACACCGGCTGATTTTGTGATTGAAGCCTTGGATGAAAACTTTCTTATGAAAGCAGATCCAAATGATCCCTGTGTGAAATGGGCAAAACGGTTCGAAGCGGACAAGATAAAGGCGTTGTTTCATCTGGGGTTTTTAACCCCTGAAAACTGGTTTTCTCCTACAGTTGAGTTTCTTTATACTCTTTCGGATTTGTTGATCACAAAGCTCTCACGAACCGTGGGCATTGAACTTGAACGGGAAAATGTGGTTGCTGAATTAACAGAAGATGAAATGAACCAACTTAAAGGACAAGTTCCCTTTGCCCTTGGGATGGAATATGTGAATCATATGTGGATGCGCTCCATTTGGGAACGACTACTGGAAGTCTTTAAAGCCGAAATCAGTGAATTTGACGGGCCGGTGGCAACCTATTTTGCTGAGAAAAACGCACAGATCCACGTGGCCGGACGAATCTTTTTCCACCTGGTTGAAAATCAGGAGGATGCGTATCCCTTTGCCTTTATGGCCACGTATTCAAAAAAACCGCCAAAAAGCAAAAAAACAATCCATACACCGTTGAAAAACGCATTAGAAGAGTTTAAAGATGATGAAAAGCGCCTCATCACACTCATTTCAGCCGTATTGAAAGTGTCCGATCAAAGTCACTTCATTTCCGGGCTGATGGAAAGCGGAGAGCTCTTTTCACCCATCAAACTCACACATTCGGAAGCCTACACCTTCCTCAAAGAAGTGCCTTTGTACGAAGAAGCCGGTATCATGTGCCGGGTACCCGACTGGTGGCGAAAGAAAAAGAACAGTCTGAAGATCTCTGTTAACGTGGGACAAAAACCACCTTCTAAGGTTGGTATGGACGACATATTGGATTTTTCACCAACATTCTATATAGGCGATACTCCCGCAACTGAGGCAGAGATCAGAGAATTTCTCACCATGGCTGAAGGACTGGTCAAGTACAAGGGGAAATGGGTGGAAGTGGATAAATCCAAGTTGCAAAAAGCCTTAACAGCCTTTGAAAGATTGATGGAAAGGGGACAACGTTCCCCCTTATCCCTGTCAGAAGCCATGCGAATGGAATTGAATACTGAAGAGGTGCTTGGTGTTACCCCGGATGACTTGGAAATATCAGTCTCGCACGGAGAATGGTTCGAAAAAATGAGAGAAAGCCTGGAAAATCCCAAAAAGATTTCCAAAACAGCCCCTGTTCCCACATTTCAAGCCACTCTCAGGCAATATCAGGAAGATGGTTATCATTGGCTCCAACAAATGGCAACCTTCGGATTTGGCGCCTGTCTCGCAGATGACATGGGTCTTGGAAAGACGGTGCAAGTCATAGCTTTTCTTGAGCTTATTCGCTCTCAAAGCCCATACAAGGCTTTATTAATCTTACCCGCTTCACTCATCGGTAACTGGCAAAAGGAAATTGAGCGGTTTGCCCCCCGGATGCCTTACCAAATCCTGCATCCCAGCGCCTTTTCCGCCAAAGAAGACATCCAAATGGATGAATCGGCGTTTTTATTCATCACCACCTATGGAATGGCCAAACGTTTAGATATGTTAAAAGACAAACAATGGGATATTTTGATCTTAGACGAAGCACAGGCTATCAAAAATCCGGGAACAAAACAGACGAAACACATTAAGGAAATTCCCGGTCGAATAAAAATCGCCATGACCGGAACCCCTATCGAAAATCAATTGGGGGATTTGTGGTCATTGTTTGATTTTCTCAATCCCGGATTATTGGGGGATAAAAAAGAATTCACGGATTTTGCAAAACAACTCAACGTAAACCCCGCCGGATATGCCAAGTTGAGAAAGATGATCAGTCCCTTCTTGCTTCGCCGCTTAAAGACAGACAAACAAATCATCAGTGACTTGCCGGAAAAGGTGGAAATCAACGAATACGCCCAGCTCAGTAAAAAACAAATCGCCCTGTATCGGCAACTGGTGGATCAAATCGCTGAAAAAATAGATGAAACGGAAAGAAAAGACAGAAGCGGACTCGTTCTCTCCAGTATCGTCAAATTCAAGCAAATCTGCAATCATCCCGATCAATACCTGGGTAGAGAAGATTATAAGCCAACAGCAAGCGGGAAGTTCCAACAGTTGGCAGAGATCTGTGAGACCATTTATGAAAAACGCGAAAAAGTCCTGGTATTCACTCAATTCCGTGAATTGACCGAGCCATTGTCTGAATATCTAAAGGAAATTTTCAACAAAGAGGGCTACGTCCTTCACGGAGGGACTTCGGTAAAAAAACGCTCGGAGATGGTGGAAACATTCAATTCAGACCGTTATATTCCTTACATGGTCCTTTCACTGAAGGCCGGTGGTGTGGGGCTTAACCTGGCAGCCGCCAATCACGTGATTCATTTTGACCGCTGGTGGAACCCCGCTGTGGAGAATCAGGCTACAGACCGGGCCTTTCGAATCGGTCAGTCCAAAAACGTCATGGTGCATAAATTCGTCACCAAAGGGACCATAGAGGAAAAGATCGATGAAATGATCAATGAAAAGCGAAAACTGGCTGAGGATGTCCTGAGTTCAGCCGGAGAGAAGTGGATCAGTGAATTGGGCAACGATGAACTGATGGAACTGTTTCGTTTGGGAGGGATCTAAACATGTCTTATTATGGATATGGGGAATATATCAGTATTGGAGAGAAAAAGGACATGGCGGATGCAGCCATCCAAAGGCTTAAAAAGAAACATCCGGACATCCAACCCGTCATCATCGAAGGGAGGTCCCTGGCAAAAAGCTGGTGGGGAAAGGCATGGAATCAAAACCTGGAAAGCTATGCCGATTATACCAATCGCATTCAAAGAGGCCGCAGTTATGTGAGAAATCACGCCGTTGTTGATTTGAAAATAACTCAAGGGACGGTAACCGGAATGGTTCAGGGAACACGTAAGAAACCCTACAAAATACAGATCGACATGGATCCCCTTTCAGACGAACGATGGGAACGCATCGGAAAGTTGTGTAACAGCCGAATTGAATCCATCGAAAAACTCATCGGCGGGAAATTCCCGGAAGAGTTGAAAGAGACCTTCACAGATAGAAAATACGGCCTGTTCCCCTCCCCAAAAGAAATCCACTTTCAATGCAGCTGCCCCGATTGGGCTTACATGTGCAAACACGTTGCGGCCGTCTTATATGGCATCGGCAGCCGCTTGGATGATGATCCGCTTTTGTTCTTCCGTTTACGGGGTGTGGATGTCAAACAGCTGATCAAAAAGACCATGGACGAAAAAGTAAACACCATGCTCAAAAATACCAGCAGAAAAAGCAAAAGGGAAATCAACTCAGATAAAATTCAAGATATATTCGGCTTATGAAAGAGTCCCTCTTATTGTCCAACTTTTCTCAAGTCTGAATAAAGATTCCCTTTTAACGGCCACTTCCTTGACTTTTCAAGCAATTCAAGATAAGCGGTGTAAAATTTGTCCGTATCACTTAATTGCTTAAACTTGCAATCTGAGAAATCAAGGATTTGTAAAACCTGATACAACCCCTTTCCCATTCTTGCAGCAAACAGAATATCACCAAACATTTCATCATAGCTATCCAAAATCTCTTCATCTTGCTGCTCAATCGCTTCCGAATAATCTATACTTACCACTGAAAAATTCTTAGAGATACAAGTCTTCTTCAAAAGGATCTCACTGAGATTATTAAACGTTCGCCTCGCCTCCGGGCAGAAAATATCGACGACATAGCCCATAATCTCCTTTTCAGTCGGGAAATAATAAGGTTTCTTCAAATTATATTCGAAAATTAAACTGGCTTCATCCTCATCCAATAACGATAAATAAAAGTAGTTTTCTTCCGCTTCAAATTCATCATCTCTCTCTGATAAAGCCATTGTATAATCTTTTATGTTTTGAAGCGTCAGATTCGAACCGGTATGCTTTTTAAAGACCTGATGCAATTGTTTATAACTGCATACTCCATAAAGTTTTGCTAAAGCAATAATATAATCCTGGAGCTTTTGAAAATCAAAGAAGATACGCCCCTTTTCTAAAAGCATCAACAGAAGAATTTCCTTCAATTCTTCAGGAACCTGTATCAACTCATTGATCCCTTTTTCCTCGATGAAAATATACCCCTTACTTGAAAGATAGGCAATCTCATCCGGATTTCTTTGCATCATTTCTTTCGGGTTTGATAAGATATTTTCAATGGATTGCGTTATTTTTGATAAACTACTTTTTTGCTCTTCAGTCATGGAATCATCATTATCAACATCTGACTGGATATCTTTTGACGTTGGATAAAAGAGAATCGTCTGTTCTAAACTAAAGAAGAAGATCTCTGCTAAAAAATCCCGTTGAATAATCGGCTCCAGTCTTTGTGCCAATTCGTCTTTTTTCAACTTATGTGGATTTTCAAGTTGATGATTTCTGGCGATAATGATCAAATCTTTTTTTAAAGACCCATTCAAACCATCTTTCAGAGTAAAATTTGCATCACCTATGGCAGATTGCTTCGTTACAACTTTTTGATCATTCACAGGTTGTTTTGGCGAATTAACGTTCATTCCAAAATTCTTTTCTGGACTGTGAAATACAACAGCTTCTTTGTTAAATTCAGAGGGATCATAATCGTCACCCAACCACTCAACTGTCTCTTCATATTCCTCATCCTCAGGATTTTCAAGGATTTCAAGAAGCTCATAATACCCCGCATACCCACCGCAATCTTCCGGTGGACAAGCTCGTTTACCGCCAAGGCATCTCGGGTAATCAGTGTTTTTCTCAACAGGATAAATCCCTTCAAGCCTTACCGTATGTTCCCAGTTGTCACCAAAGTCGTATACAAAGTCACACTTGTCGCCCTTTTCTTTAAAAAATTCGTCGAGCCTGATTTCCCAAGCCGGAAGCACTTCATCAAAATCGTCATTGGGATTTCCAATATATTGAATTAACCGGCTTCCGGGTCGCTTGATTTCAAAAGCAAAAAGATGATACCCCTGCCAGCCCATTACATCCATAATAGCAGAAGCCAAATCCCAAAACGTGGCTTCACTTCTTATTTCAATTCTTCGCCAAATCATTGGTTTGATTTCTTTTAAATAAATCTTAAAACGAAACACCATTTGTTTTTGTGACATTTTTCTTTCATCTCCTCTCAACATAAATTCGCGATACCCTTTCTGTTCTTTTCAAAATCACTTATTTCTTGTATTTGTTATTTAATCCCGTCATTTCTCTTTACTCCTTGTTTTTAATATCACTTTATCCAAACTACCTTTTTTTACTTTTCAAGTTTTTCTTTAAGTATTTTAAACAACGCTGAGTTATCGATGGGCTTTGCTAAGAAGCCGTTCATACCTGCTTCATAGCATTTATCTATTTCTTCTTTTACAATGCCTGCTGTTAATGCAATAATGGGAATCCGGGTGTTGAATTTTCTTATTTCTCGAGAAGCTTCCAATCCGTTCATTTCTGGCATTTGCACATCCATGAGTATCAAATCTGGTTTCATTTGCCGAGCCTTTTCAACAGCCTGTCGTCCGTCATTGGCTTTGATAACGTCTACATTTGGAATCATATTTCGAAGAATTGTTTCTTCAAGCATCATGTTAATTCTTGAATCATCAACGATCATGATCCTGGGTGAAATTCCATCTATTAGCATGGAATCTGACGACTCTTGAGTTTTCTCTTTGTCATTATGAGCCTCATATTGATATTCTGTTCGGATTGTAAAATGAAAAGTGCTCCCCTGATTCTTATCGCTTTCAAAAGTTATTTTGCCGCCCATCTTTTCCACAAAGTAATCGGAGATAACAAGCCCCAATCCGGTTCCACCGAATTTTCTTGTGGTAGATGAATCCGCCTGAGAAAAAGCTTGAAACAATTTTCCCTGTTGTTGTTTACTGATGCCAATTCCGGTATCTTTAACCTGGAATTCATATTTACCTATCCGATCATCAATCTTTTCAAACTGTACGTCAACTTTAACCGTCCCTTTTTCAGTGAATTTTACGGCATTGGAGATCAGGTTGACCAAGACCTGTTTCAATCGCATGGGGTCGGTTTTTCCAAAACGAGGGATTTCCGGCTGAACAGTCAATACAAGGGCGATGTTTTTTTGAACGGCTGAATATTTCAATACATCCACCGCATCTTGAGTGAGTTGAATAATATCAGTCAAGATGTATTCCAAGTCCATGCGACCGGCTTCAATCTTTGAGAAATCAAGTATATCGTTGATTATTCCAAGGAGAGTCTGAGCGGATTTATGCGTATTCATCACATACTGTTGTTGCTTATCGTTCAAAGGTGTCTCTTTCAGAAGCTCGGTGTATCCAATGACACCACTTAATGGGGTACGGATTTCATGACTCATGTTGGCAAGGAAATCGGATTTGGCTCGATTTGCCATTTCAGCGGCCTCTTTTGCCTTTCTGATGTTCTCTTCCAGTACTTTTTGATCCGTGATGTCATGATACGTAAACAACCTTCCGGACAGGCTACCATTTTGTACGACCGGGCAGCTGTATACTTCGTAAACCCTTCCATTTTTAAGGGTAACAGTATCTTTTACAGTCTCTTCCCCGTTCACTAATTCCTTCATTTCTTTCTGAAATTCTCTTTGTTCCATAAGCTGGTCAGCCATCATTTCAAACAAACAAGAGGCATTGGAATGAATTAAATCAGCATCATTTATCCCCCAAAATGTTTTAAAATTGGTATTATAGTTGGTAACCCGCTGCTCTTCATCGAGAAAAATAATGGCATCTGTTGAAGATTCTACGATGACGGATAATTCGTTCTTTTTCTTATTTAAAGACGATTCGGTGAGTTGTTCAATCCCTTTGGCAATTTGAGAGATTTCATAATTTGAATATCGATAGGCTTGCTTTTCAGGCTCTTTACCCCTCAGAATGAAGTCTACGTTTTTCTCCAGCTTCTTAATAGGCAGGGCAAGCCTTTTGTGAAAAAGATAATACAAGATGATTCCCAACATCAGGGAAAAAAACAACGTTAGAAGTGAATATACGAGTGTTGTTTTTATGATAGGCTGGCGGATTTCCTCTTTATCAACGGCTGTTACAATGGTCCAACCTGTCAGGGGCAACTTCTCGTAATACCCCCAGCTATCTTTATCTTCAAATTCATATTCAAAAAAACCAAGTTCTTCATCAAATGTTCCGAAAATGTCTACCGTGTCTAAACCGATAAGTGAGTTATCAGGATGACACAGAATGGTACCCGTTTTGTTTAAAATAAAACTTCTTTGAGTTTCAAACAAATGATTGGTTTCAAGGAGTGATAAGATGGTCTTGTTGTTGAATTCAGTGGCAACGACACCCTTAAAGACGTTTTCGGAATTGATTAATGCCTTACTCGTTGCAAATACCCATTCCTTGCTCTTTGCTTCATGATAAGGCGGGGTGGTCGAAAATTCAGGCATATGATCAAAGGCCTCTGTATACCAAGGCCTATTTCTGCTATCGAATCCTTCAGGGGGGATATAGTCATTTATCAGCAAGAACCCATTTTCATAACCTGAAAAGAGAAAATCAATACTCGGAAACACTTTGGCAAATAAATCAAAGAGTTCTAAAGTCCTTTTTTTTGACTGTTCACTATCGATAGCGTTTATGACATCTTTATTTTGAGACAAAACACTGAGTATACCATTGATATTTGTAAAATAATTATCCATATAATTGATCACATCGGCATTTGCATTCTCGATTGAACGCTTTGCATTTTGGTTTAAGGTATCTGAAAACAGCAAATTCAGAAAAAGAACAAATACGATTAAAATGAGAAGTGTAAACAAGGAAGCCAAAAATATAATTTCCCCTTTTACACTCAGCTTACCCAAGGAGAGTTTTTTGAAAAAGTTGTCCATTCATGTCACCAACCCTTGATTTCCCTGTAAAGTCAAAAAGCCCTTATAATTAAAAATATATGAAAGGTTGTGGAATTATAACATGTAGCGTGGAAAATTCTTGATTTCATATTTCTTTAAGATTTTGAACAATTCAATCACCTCTTGGTTGAAAGAGATCATGGCTGATATTCACTCTTCTTCACAATTTCTTCAGGATCCCAAATCTCCTGTGAATTTTTTTTCGAAGATCAAATCGCCCCCAGGGGAGATTATTAATAATCTCATAAATGGTAGGACAGTGGCTTGATTATCCATTTAAAGAATGGGGTTAGAAGTATTTTCACTACGGGAAAAACTTTACTTTTGTGAGGAAATTACCTTAATCAAGGGACCAGTCTCCTCTGACTTTGACAATAATTGAGTTGTGTGTTATTATTGTAGATATCGAAAACTATCAATGTCATCGATACTTGTGAATATAGAACGGAGAGGGGCCCTGTCCCCTCTGACTTTTAAGGAGATGCTTTTATGAATCAATCATATGTAGATTATGTACCTGCTTTTAAGGCCTTATCAGACGTAACACGATTACAGATTATGGATTTGTTGTCATCTGGCGAAATGTGTGCTTGCGATATCCTATCGGAATTCAGTATTTCACAATCCACTCTCAGCTATCATATGAAAACTTTAACTGAAAGCGGTCTTGTTCATGCAAAACGTGATGGTGCATGGATGAGGTATACGTTGAATAAGAAAAAAGCAGAAGAAGTTATCTCTTTCTTCACAGGGATAACGAGTGAGAAGGAAGTTAATGATCTTAAAAGGCATACAAATAAAAAATCTAAAAATCATTGCTGTTAAGGAGGCTGTTTGATGAAAGAAAAAGAAGAAATAAGAGAAGCGATTCAAAAACGTTATGCTCAAATTGCGATCAGCAATTCTGAAGGGGGAGGCTGTTGTGATGGTGGCTGTTCTTGTAATAGTTCTCAAACAGATGTCAACAAAGCTTCGCTCATCATGGGATATCTAAAAGAAGACCTTTCAAGTGTGCCATCTGATTCCAATATGGGCTTGGGGTGTGGTAATCCTACTGCATTGGCCGCTCTGAGGGAGGGAGAAACAGTCCTTGATCTTGGGAGTGGAGGTGGATTTGATTGTTTTCTTGCAAGAAGACAGATCGGAGAAACAGGATATGTTATAGGTGTTGATATGACGCCTGAAATGCTTCGGTTGGCAAGACAGAATGCTAAAATAAGTGGATATACCAACATAGATTTTCGACTTGGAGAAATCGAGCATTTGCCTGTAGCTGATTTGTCAGTTGATGTGATTATCTCCAATTGTGTCATTAATTTATCTCCTGATAAAGAACAAGTATATAAAGAAGCATACAGAGTCCTTAAGCCGGGGGGAAGATTATCTATTTCGGATATTGTTGCTACAGCTGAATTGCCAGAGGAAATTAAGCAGGACTTAACGTTAATGGCTGGTTGCGTTGCCGGTGCTGAATATGTTGAAAATATAAGAGCTATGATGGAAAGTGTGGGTTTCAAGAATATCATTCTCAAACCTAAAGACAACAGCAAGGTGATTTTGGAGTCTTGGGTAGAGGATGGAAATGTTGAGGATTTTGTTGCTTCTTATTATATTGAAGCGATAAAGTGAGGTAAGGGAGTGTAGACAAACACTTATGGGTCCACCTCAAACCGTCCCTCCCTCTGATTAGGCATTGCAAACCTTGAATCGATAGATGCGTTGTGTTTCCACTTGGAATGTAACAATTTAGCCATAAGTTTCGCTGATTTATGATAAAATAAGGTTAAAATCAATGTTGACGTTTTACCGTCAACCTTAATTGAGATTTGATTGTATCAATCCTTCGGATGACAAATAACAAATAACTATTAGCGACATTTTTGCTTGAAAATTGGCTAAGCTTGGTGTATGAAACAAGACAACATGAAATTAAACGATAAATAGACAGGAGTTTTAAGTATGCTGAGTATTGAAAAAGCAATGGAACGCTCACAAATGGGATATGCCCGACACAAGGTGGTTTACGATGAATCGGGTAAACCGGTGGATTATGTCTTTCTTTCACTTAATCCGGCCTTTGAACGGCTGACAGGGACAAAGAAAGAAGATATCCTCAATCGAAGGATCAGAGAAGTAATGCCCAAGATTACCCAAGGAGATTTTGACTGGATCGGTTATTACGGAAAAATAGCTAATATCGGTCAAAGTAAAGTTTTCGAGCAGTATTCCTATCCCTTGGACAAATGGTATCGCGTTGAGGCCTTCTCCTGTGAACAAGGGTACTTCACCACCCTCTTTACAGATATCACCCATGAACGGGAATTGGCGGAAGCCTCAAAGGATTTCCTGAACGACGGGCAAAAGGCCAACACATACGAACAAATTACCCAGCGGATGAAACGAATCACCGGAGCTGATTATGTGGCTTTGAACGTCTTTTTGGAAGATGGGGAGCATTTCCAAACCGTAGCCATCGCCGGTGTTCCCGGTACCTTGCAAAAGGCTGTCCATCTGCTTGGATTCAATCCGGAAAAAAAGGAATGGGCTCCTGACCCCTATCGTTTTGAACTCATTAAAGATAATCGAGTGACCACCTTTGCCCATCTCCATGAGTTGACCGGACAAGTCCTATCAAAGAAAGCCATTCAGTTGCTCGAAAAGACGTTTCACCTGGGACAGACGGTTATCGTCAAGAGTACACGGGGAGAAAGAATCATCGGAGATTTTACACTTATTTTCACCAATGGCAAGGAATTACAAAATGAAAACGAAGCAATCATCTATGCGGATATGTTGGGCATGCTCATTGAGAACCGTAATCAGCAACGAAAACTTGAAGAAAACGAAGATCGTTTCAATCGAGCGATTGAAGGCACCGGTGCCGGCCTTTGGGACTGGGATATGGTGAAAGATCATGTGTTTTTCTCCAAAAGATGGAAAAGCATGCTGGGGTACGAAGACCATGAAATAAAAAACGACTTTTCCGGTTGGAAAAGCCTCTGGCATCCCGATGATGCCCCTCGAATCGAGAAAGCCATAAACGACTATTTAGAGGGCAGAACAAAAACTTATCTCATAGAACACCGTTTACGGCATAAAGACGGCAGCTGGCACTGGATTAGTACTCGTGGAGATATTGAAAAGGATGCTTCCGGGAAGCCAATCCGCTGGACAGGGACAAATATCGACATTACCGAGCAAAAACAACAGCAGGAGGAATTGGCCCGTCAAAAAGAGGCTTTGGAAAATAACCGGAACCTGATCAATTCCATTATCAAAGCCCTTCCCGGATTCCTGTTGGTGGTGGACAAAAATCACAACATCCTTTTGGCAAACGAAAGCCGATTAAAGGTTGGAAAAGTGAAGCATCAGTCCCTTGAGCAAGTCGTCTGCAAAAAATGTTACGAGATGTTTATGGATCGGGATACCCAATGTCCCTGGTGCAAACTGGACGATGTGATTGAAACCGGAGAAAGCTTTTCCGAGACGACCACCCCTGAAGACCCGAGGGAGCAAATCACTGGACAAGCGCTCAGTTTGTTGAGTTCTCCTGTGAGGGACAAACAGGGGGAAGTAATCGGTGTAGTCGAGTACGGTATTGATGTAACGGAGCTGCGCAATGCCAAGATAGAGGCACAGGAGGCTAACAAAGCGAAGAGCAAATTTCTCTCGACCATGAACCACGAATTGCGGACACCCCTGAGCGGCATTATCGGGTACAGTGATATCCTGAGAAATACGCCTTTGGATGAGGAACAAAAGGAATATCTGGAAATCATCTACACCTCAGGTAAACATCTGGCGGATATCATCTCGGACATCCTTGACTTTTCAAGAATAGAAGCCAGCAAGTTTGAACTAAATCCAGAAAAAACGGAATTGAAAGCACTGATAGAAAATACCCTTTCGATAGTCCGTCCCAAAGCAAAAGAGAAGGGATTATACTTATCTGCTTTTATAGAGAATGCCGTCCCTCAAATCGTTGAAGTGGATGGCTCAAGATTACGACAGATCCTGATCAATCTGATTGCCAATGCCATCAAATTCACTGATGATGGCTCGGTCAAAGTATCCGTAAGCCTTCGTGAAAGGGACTCCGACAAAGTTCGTCTGCTCTTCAAAGTCACCGACACCGGGATGGGCATAAAACAAGAGGAACAAACAATAATCTTTGAGCCCTTCCAGCAGGCGGATATGTCTCCCGACAAAAAAGACCAGGGGACCGGACTGGGACTTGCCATCACAAAAAAGATACTGGAGCTGATGGGGGGGACACTGGCACTTGAAAGCGAATACGGAAAGGGCAGCACCTTTTATTTCGAACTTCTGTTGCCCTGTGAGCAAGAACAGCCTGAAGATTCAGAGGAAGCGAACCCTGAGAACATAGAGGAACAGACAGTCTTCACAAACAAAAAGATTCTCATTGCCGAAGACAACCCAATCAATATGCACTATGTGCAAGCTGCCATTAACATGTTTTCCAAAGATATTCATGTGATCAAGGCAAAAGACGGAAAAGAGGCCTACCACCTCTACCGTGAACATAATCCCGACCTCATTATTATGGATATCCGCATGCCTCATGTAGACGGCTATCATGCAACGGCCAAGATACGAGCACAAGACAAACAAGTACCCATCATCGCCATGACGGCAAAGGCGTTGATAGAAGACAAAGAGAAATGCCTGGCAGCAGGGATGAACGATTTTCTTTCAAAGCCTGTTTCTTTAGATCAGTTGAAGGAAACAGTTGAAAAGTATTTAGTCCGAAGATAGGGGTGGCCCCCTTTCAAAACAGTTACAAGCTAATGGTTTTTAACTCAGAAAATAATAATTAATGATTGTATAATATTAAATATAAATATAGTTAAAAAGGTTTCTTTTCGCTATTTAAGCGGAAACGAAACCTTATTATTTTCATGTTATAATCATATATAAAGAGATAACACCAAAATTATACGAAACCTAAGGAAGTAACATGGATATTAAACAATTGATCAGACGAAAAGAGTTGCTGGACTTAAAAAATATCGATATATCAAATAAAGAATGGCTATATATGCTTGGCGAAGAAACAAGAAATTCAGTCGCCATAGAAGGCGTTTTTGTAAGCGAAAAAGACCTTGAAGCAGTTATTGCACATAATACTGAAGAGGGAAATGTGAAAGTTGAAATTATTAATTACTTTCGAGCCGCACAATTTATTTACGATTTTGCTTTAACTTATCGGAACTCTAAGGAAAAGCCGCATTATTTGCATATTATAAGAACGCTTCATAGTCAATTGCACAAAAATGTGGATGTACACGATCCCATTGGGGATTTTAGGAAGAGTAGTGTGCAAATTACAAATACAAGAATTACGCCCCCTTTTGACGCTTCAGAATGGACAGGATTCTTTTTGGAATACATCGATTATGCCCTTTACAATTTTGATATCCATCAGGCCATCGCAAGAATACACACCTTGTTCGAATCTATTCATCCCTTTTCTGATGGGAATGGAAGAGTCGGAAGATTATTCATGAATTTTGTTCTCATCACAAAAGGTTATGTGAATATTTGTATTAAAGGGCTAAATAAACAAGAAAGAAACCGTTATTATAATGCTTTGGAGAAAGCTGATACGGGAATTGAAGAGATGTTCAAGGCTGATAATTGCAGTTTTAACACAAAAACGTCCTTCATTGAAAAAGTTGATTTTTCGCTTATGGAAGAAATCATTTATAACGCAATGCTTGAAGCAATGAATAGATGTATTATTATGCATATAGACGAAAAGCATATTATGACCGTTCCTCAGCTTGCCACTTTACTCGGTATAACAGAAACAGCGGTGAAGAAAAGAATCAAATCCGGAAATTTAATTGCCAGTAAGATGGGAACGGGTCAATGGAAAGTATATCCACAATTAGAGTGGGAAATATAAAGATAAAACGCTCTTTCTGTATATACTAAGTCAAAATCCAACCGTTTCTTCAACGCTTCCTGAATGATTCCTGAGAACTTTAAATGTTCCTTCTCCACCCCCTAAATAAGAGGGTTATTGAAAATAGATGATAAACACTTTAAAAATCTCCCTTTTTTAGATTACATATTCGGCTATCACGCTTACCCAGACAGGTGTGAGTCTCTTTCAGATAAACAGAAGAAGATCACCGAGATTGACAAGTTGAGGAAACAGCATTGGTACTGCCTTGAGGTAATGAATGAGTGGCCTGAAAGCCTATCACAGAACATTGTCTCCGGTACATTTAAAGCCATTCACAGGAACACAGGAGCCACAATCAGAAGCGTCCCCATTGATATTTTGATTACGAAATCAAAATCGACGAAAAATTAAACCCTGAGAAGAAAGCAGAAGTGCTAAACGATTTCGAAAGTAACAAGAATAAATGGAAAAACCGAATTTCAAAGACTTTCAGCAAGAATGATAAAGGGTTAACCGACCCAACAGAAAAAGCTGAGTTGCTTAACAGATATAACCAAGTTTTTTCGCATTTAGCTTGGAAAGAAACTGCAGGAAAATATAAAGAAATGACCTATGAAAGGTGGATTAGATAGCATGAGAAGACTTAAAAACGGCGGCTTTGTCCTTTATGAACCGGAACAAGATATCGAATATCACAAGAGTTACAAAAGGAGATACGAAATACTTTTACAAGGCTTAAAAAAAGACTATTTAACCAAAAAAGAAGCTATCAAACGCCTTGAAGATTCCATATTAAACGGGGACGAAAAAGAGAAAGAAAAGTATTTGAAAAAACTGAAAGCCATTTAACATAAGGAAACGCACATTAGATTAGTTTTGATAGTCAAGAATAGAGCCCATTTTTTTGAAAACATGCGAATAAAAGCGAAACAAGCATTTATTATCAAATTATCGGTCATAATCGACTATCATAATCCGTCAGAAGAAATGACATGGATGTTTAAATGGATTATAATCAGATCGGATATTGAAAAATCATGATGTAGGAGTTCGCCAAAGGGGTTAGTCCCGAGGAGGCCTTTTATCCAGATTTTCACCGGAGTATTCTCGGAAAAGAGTAGGCCGGTTACTATAGGTAAAGAAAGCCCTATTTTCGGATAGGGCTATTTGTTATTATTGTAAAAGCAAGCGAGGTGAACGGTATGGCTACTTCAAGCATTTTTAAAACATTCAAAATAGAAGACGATCAGGCAGCTGATAGATTAATAGCTTTGGAAAAAACAACTTCCATAAAGCATGTGTATATGGACACAGACAAAGACCGAGAAAGGAAGAAAAAGCTATTAAAGCAGAAGATACGCTCTGTATCTCGTTAAGAGAGTTATTGAGTGAAGAAGCTTCAGAAAACGTCAGCGTGGTATTTGAAAATCAAGATGACTCGGAAGTGGTTGAATCTTTAAGAAAAGTTTTTGA
>JASUTC010000043.1 GCA_030445775.1 Thermotogaceae bacterium
GATTTCATCTCGTGAGATTTTTGCAAGTCCGTCATTCAGAAGCCTTAAAAGATTTTTATTCCCCTTTTTAATGGCCGCGTAGACTTTATTTTCAAAAACGGGCCTTTCCATACGTCTTAAAATCGATTGCCCACCCAATTTTTCGATGTAATAATCAGCGATGGGGCCATCGGAAATAAAAACAGAAATCTCCCTGTTTACGGCTGCTTCCACCATGTCCTTTACAGATGCAAATGTAACGATTTTTACGTCCATTTCTCTGTTGATTAAGAATTCATGTGCATAATCATCTTCTACCACACCCACATCAAAGCCCGCTATATCGTTAACAGTTTTAATACCAAAGACATTTTCGTTGAAATAGATATAGGTCTCCATATTGTAGAAGGGTATGGAAAAATCCATGTGGTTTTCCCTTTCAGGAGAATAAAAGATAAAACCAATGACGGCATTTTCAGCTTGTTGCACATAATCTAGGGTCTCGGAGAAGGAATTCATATAGACAAAATCAACTTCCTGTCCTGTTTTTTGTGACCAAAGAGACCAGATATCATGAAAAATTCCCTTTGGATTCCCATCTTCATCGATGAATTCAAAAGGATAATAGTATTTTTCACCTAATATTTCTATCTGAGCTGAAAAAGCTATTGGGATTGTAATGAACAAACAAATGAACAGGATTGTTTTCTTCAAGTTTCCACCTTTTTCCATATAAAAACCCCTTTCATTATACTATAATGCGCTATTATATTGAAAGGGATTTATTTTTTTAACCTGTTAAATTTTTTACAGTAAACCAAAATAATGATAGATGCTCTTCCAGCCCTTATGATCTGTAATTGTTCCAACGTACAGGGTTTTTCCATCTTCTGATATCACCAGAGGAGAATGCCCTTCCAGTTCTTTGTTCGTATAGTCCCCCACAGGTATTCCCTTTATAAGATAATGTTCTTCAAACCACATATCCGCAAGGATTTCTTCTCCCTCTTTTACTTTGATGGATTCATCAAAAATAGCACCAAAATCCGTGATTTCAAATTCAATTCCTCGCATATTCATTCCCAGGGGTCTCTCGGAAATAATATGGTTTCTCTCGTCTTTCATGTCGCTCATACAGGTCACAATTACTTTTGAATTGCTTTTTGCAATTTGATCCAATACATCTTGTGGTATATAAAGGGCAAAGGGAATGATCAGGAAATCATAACCGGTCAAATCAGAATCCCTGAAGATAAAATCAACCTGCTCTCCATGCTCAAATATGGGTCGATACAATTCCATGATGGCCGTGAAGTAGTCAAAATCCTGGTCAACCCCGTTAATCGAATGCATCCAGGCAACTTCATAATCGAAGTATATCCCGATTCGGGCCTTCTTTCTCTCCAAAGGACTTTCCTCACTTAATCGTTTACAGACTTGGAGTCTCTCGCTTCTTTCAGGATTGCCATCGTAGTTCAGGATACCGTTGTGAAATTGCTCGGCTCCAAAGGGCAGGGCACGGTATCTGAAAAAGACGATGTTCTCAGCCCCCTGAGACAGAGCCTGTCTGGAAACCTTTTCCATCCAGCTGTGATTGTAATAAACGTTTCGTACCTGCCAGTTTACCCTGCCGGGTTGCTGTTCCATGATGGTAAATGGTTTTCGCTGCAGGGACCACATCAAATCAAAATTCATCCCGGCAAACCAAGGCTTGAAAGTCTTTCCAAAATGATAATTATCGAAGGAAAGAAAGTCGTATTGTCGTTCGATTTTCTTATAATCGATTTCTGTGAAATTCGTCATCAGATTATGGGTGATGGGTTTGCTTGAATAACGGTTGATAATATCAATTTGCATTTGAGCGAAATCCATGATTGAATCCGTTGAAAAACGATAAAAATCCAACAATTGGTGCGGATTTCTCATGGCATTGGTTCGTTTAGGTGTTGTGATTTGTGAGAAATCATCATACTGCTGGGACCAGAAAATCGTTCCCCAATCCCTGTTTAAATCTTCAACTGTGTCATATTTGTTCTCAAGGTACTTTTGAAAGGCCGTGTCGCATTTCTCACAATAGCAATAAGTGGTATCTTCACATCCAAATTCATTATCAATCTGCCAGGCGTATAAATTATCCTTTTCACCGTATCTTTCAGCCAGCTTATGGACGATTTTATCCACGTAGACTTTGTAAATATGGCTGTTATAACAGTAATGTCTTCGGCTTCCGAAATTTCTGACATGTCCTTTGTCATCTTTCTGCAAGATCTCAGGATGTTTTTTGATGAGCCATGCTGGAGGAGTAGCAGAAGGAGTGCCGATGATGATCTTAATGCCTATTTCACGTGTTAATTCGAATAATTTATCTAACAGTGAGAAATCATACTCGCCTTCGGAGGGTTCCATAACATACCAGGCAAATTCTCCCACCCGTATCAGTTCGATTCCATTTTCTTTCATGATAATCAAATCGTTTGCCATTTGAGGCAAAGTCTTTAAATCAGTATCCCAATGTTCTGGATAATAATCCACTCCTATCATTTCATCTCCTCCTGAATTTTAATCTATTTAAACGTCTTCTTCGATTGTTTGCGGTGGTTCATCGAACTTAGATATTTCATCGTCGTTATTATACCCTTCTTCTTGGGAAAATTTAAACATGCTGAGCTTTTTCTTCAAGGTTTCGGATAATTCCAGCAATTTCTTTGAAGAGGGTTCCAGTTCTTCAATCATCGTGGTGTTGTCTTCAACGGAATTAACGATGGTATCCACATTCTCAGACAATTGTTCAAATCTATGTCCCATTTTCTCTGAATCACGGGAAATGTTATCAATCAAATCTGATTGAGTTCGAATTTGAGACAACGTTTGTTCAATGGATTGATTGACATTTTCATAGGACTCGGAAATCTCCTCAAATATAGCCGGAATCCTTTCGATGTCCTTGACCACACCATCCACATCTTTCAGACTTTGTTCAGAATCTTCCAAGACATCATCCACCAATTTTGCTATATTTCCAATCTGTACGGATGCATCTTTGGCGGTTTGATTGGACTGATCCGCTAATTTTCGAATCTCATCGGAGACAACGGCAAAGCCTTTGCCGGCTTCCCCGGCACGAGCCGCTTCTATAGCTGCATTTAACGCCAGTAGATTGGTTTGTTCCGAAATTTTCTGGATTCTTTCAATAAACGCATTGGTTTGATTGGTGACCTCTTTAAATTGATTGACCCGCTCAATATTCGAATGAACCTGTTCTCCAATTTGTGTGATTTTTCTGGTGGTATCAAAGATGCCTTTTTTCTGTGACTCTACGTTTTTCAGAATGATTTCAGAATCCTCAACCGTTGAATTCATCATGTTGGTGGTTTCGCCGTTTTGCGCGTTCAATTCCTGCATCATAGTGGTTATTTTCTTTAAATGATCAACCGAATTAATGAGTTCTTCATTAATAGACTGAATTCGGTTTTCAACTTCCTGTGTGCTTTTGGTTGTTTTAAAAATGGAATCGGTGATTCCCACGGCTTCTTCACTCATGACTCCTGATGCCTCGTTGGCACTGATGAGTGTAGCCCGTATGCTTTCAAGCACTTGATTCATGATCTTTTGCACTTCACCAATTTCATCTTTTGATGGTTTACCGGATTCAAAATCAACACTCAGGTCCAATTCTCCCAATTTAGAGGATTTGGCAATCAGATTTTTAATGGGTTTATGAATGGATAACCGGACAAACCACCAAATCGCCAAGCTGCCCACAATCGTTACCAAAATCAGCATGTTAACAGTCCAGCGTGTGTTGTCGATTTCTTCAGTGACCTCTGAGGCTTTAGATAAGGACTCTTCAAAAACAGTTTGGAAATTCTCCTCTGAAAGCTGTATCTTTTGAGAAAAGAATTCGTTCAGCTGATTGATATTTCCCTTAATCTGATTGTTAATGATGGCAAGAGATTGACTTCTCAAATCTTCAATCTGTTGCTGATAATTCTCTATACTTTCATTGGTGGTTTCCAACTCGTTTTCTTTACTGTCGATATCCATGTTCATGAGCAAGATACTGGAGCTCTTGGACTTGTATTCTCTGAGAAGATCATCGAAAAATTCCCGTTCTACCAACGGAATCTCTTCTGAGTCAACAATTGCATCGGATAAACTCTTTTCCAATTTTCGGATATCAGTTTTATAGTCTGTTGCCTTGTCGGGTTCCGTCATCATACCCCTGACGGCAAATTTCAGCTGTGTGAATTCTTCATAGTCGTTGATCCATTCAAATTCTTCACTGTTCCACAACACCTCACATTCGTACAGCGTGAGATCGCGAATGTTAATTTCCTTGAGAAAATCTTTTACTGCATCTTCGGAAGGATCAGGATTTGATGCCTTGAAATCGTTCAACTGTTTGAGAATGGCATCTGTTTTTGAAGGATCAATCGTCAGCAATTGCTGGTATTCTTTTTTTGCCTCTTGAATCTCCTGATTTTTCTCTGCCACCATATTTTGCTTATAGTCGTCCACCATCCCGGAATAGTAGATTTCACTTTCCTTCAAGTCAAAGACTTCCAACACGTTTTCGTTCAGTGAATCCAAGACGTTGGTGATTTGTTCACTGTTTTCTAGCTTACTAACTTGTTGATAAAACGTGTCATAATATTTGTTAAAACTCTCAAGATATGACTCCATATCCTCCTGATTGTTCACGTATCCTAACAATAAAACTTCCTGGAGCATGGTGGTTTCCTGCTCCTTTAACTGTGAGATAGAGGAAAAATCCTTGTAACTCGTTTCAGAAATACTCAGGTTTTGTTTGATTCCCGTTCCAAAATCTGCCAGATTACCAAATGAATAATTAGTGAGTAGGAAAATCACGGATAACAGGAGTATGATGACAACAAAACCCAGAAAAACCTTTGTTGTTATCTTCATTGATATCACCCTTTTTTAACCTTTTACGGCACCAACTGTTAACCCTTCTATGAAGTACTTCTGGAATATAAGGAAAACAACCAAAGGGACTGCGGCTGTTATCAGGGATGCTGCTGCGATCAAATTCCATGAAGCGTGATATTGTCCTTTGAGATTAACCAAACCCAAGGTGATGGTTTTGATCTCATCGGAGCTTAAAAGAATCAGTGACCACAGATAATCATTCCATATCCAGGTAAATTCCAATATACCCAATGCGGCAATTGCGGGAAGTGTTAAAGGTAAAGCGATTTTGGCATAAACAACAATATCTTTTGCCCCGTCTATCTTTGCGGATTCATAAAGACTCACCGGGATGGATTTCATGAAATTTCTCAGGAAAAAGGTACAAAAACCCAGCTGAAAGGCAATATGGAAAAGAATAACGCCCTGATAGGTATCGTAGATGTTCAAAGTGTTGGATAATCTAAAGACAGGAATGAGCAGCATCTGGAATGGGATTAGCATTCCACTGACAAATACCAACAGTATTGCTTTAGAAAATTTGAATTCGTAATAAGCCAACGCAAACGCCGATAAAGTTGACAGTAAAAGCGCACCAAGTACCGACGGAATGGTGACGATAAAGGTGTTTTTAAAATACGTTCTCATATTACCGGTTGTCCAGGCTTCTTTAAAATTGTCAAACTCTACTTTTTCAGGTGGTTTCCACCAATACTCACTGGCCATGATTTCATCCATGGATTTGACGGAAGTGAACGCGGCAATCACAAATGGGATCAGCCATATAATCACTATTAACGTTGAAATGATGTAAAAGGCGAAAACAACTGATTTTTTCTTTTTATTCATAGGATCATCCTTCCGTTTTGACGACGTTGTTCAGGTAGACGATGATAAATCCAAGCGTGATGAGGAACTGTATAACCGCTATTGAAGAACCGTAGCCCATTCTGTAATTGTTAAAGGACTCGATATACATGTAATTGGCCAAAACACTGGAGGAATTAAACGGTCCCCCTTGAGTCATGGCATATACAATATCAAAGGCTCTCAATGAGTCGATAACACTGATGGTTACCGCAACAATGGTTGCCGGTTTTAACATGGGCAGTATAACGGAAAAAAAGCGTTGTCCCCAATTAGCTCCATCTACGATGGAAGCCTCAACAAGTTCAGGAGGCACATTCTTTAAACCCGCCAGATATAACACCATGACATATGGAATCTGTCTCCAGATGGCGGCAAGGATCAACGAAAATGTGACAAAATCAGGATCACTTAACCAAGGAAATCCCCTTTCTGCCATTCTTGAAGTCTCTACTTTAAAGCCAGTTATTTTGTACACGATAAATGATGCGATTAACATCACAGCCAATGCGATTAATCGTACATACCATCTTTTTTTCGTGCTTCTGTATTCCAACTTTCGATTGAACAACCAGCCGATAAAGAAGCCCAACGCCACCGGAATGGCAATGAACAGCAGAAAAACAGCCAATCCGTTTTGAATCTGTGCCAGATTTTCAATCCCCAGACTTTGGAAGAATGTTGTTAAAGCACCTCGTCTGGGTTCGAATATCCATGACCATATCTGTGCAATAACAACGAATGAAAGAGTCATAGACAGGTAAAACAACGTCTTGTATATCTTGTTCCCGGGTAATTTCATATCAAACAACATGGCGATTAACAGCCCAAAGGGTACGGGTATCCCCACGAATAAAATCAGCCAGTACAGGTTGTTTTTCAGAGACGTCCAAAAGACCTTGTTCTGAAACAGCCTGGTAAAATTAGCAAAACCAACAAATTCACTTGTGGAGGACATACCATCCCACTTGGTAAAACTCATTAACAGGGTTTGAACAATTGGAGCCAGAACCCATAAAATATACATAAAAAGAGGTACTGCCAAAAAAGCCCATGGGACCCACCATCTTTTTTTTGATACTCTCAATTCGGTCACCTCTTTGTGTTACGGATTGATTTATAAAGGACGCACACGAAGTGCGTCCTCTATATCGTTCATTCGTTAAATGTTAACAAACAGGACTCAGAATTATTCAAAAATCCTCTGTCTTTCTGTTTCAAGATTGTCTAAAATATCATCCAAATTTTCCGGGAACATCATGAATTCAACAAAACCATTCATACCAATGTTTGCCATTTCAGGGTTGGTATCTCTGTCATAGAATCCCATAACGCCGTCGGAAGCAAGGATCATGTCAAGTCCTTTTTGTGCATGTGCATCCGGTGCAGGAACGTTCTTGTTGGCTGCCAGTCTACCAAGTTCCTTGGAAATTTTTGACTGTATTTCATCGCTGGCGATAAACTTCATCCATTTAACGGCTGCATCTCTGTTCTTTCCGTTCTTTGGAATCATCCATCCGTCGATAGGTGTTTCCTCGTAAACGGGCATATCCGGGTTGATGATTGGGAATCTGAAGAAGTCCATATCGTCTCTCATGGCCTCAGGAGTAGAGTCTTTCAGGAACTGACCCATCAAATACATGGCTGCATCATCTGTAATCAGTCTGTTCAAGGCTTCCTGCCAACTCAGGGAACTGTGCTCGTAAAGGAAATATTCGTTTTCTACGAGTACCTGCCAATATTCCATGGCATCTTTAATTTTTTCATCATTATAGGCAATATTTCCATCTAAAAGGTTTATGTACCAGTCAAGACCGTTAACTCTCAAGTTGAAATAGTCAAACCATCCAGCGGAAGTCCAAAGGTATTTTGTTCCGATGGTAATCGGTGTAATGCCTTCTTCTTTGAAGAATTCACACACTTCCAGGAATTCGTCCCATGTCTTTGGTGTTTCAATACCGTAGTCTTCAAACATGGATTTCTTGTAGTATACTGCCCACCAGTACCAGGATTCCGGTACCATGTAAACTTCACCGTTGTAGGAACAGGAGCTTCTGAATGCCTTTGGGAAATACTCTTCAAATGTCTTGTCATCGAATACTTCATTCAAAGGAACGATTAAATCTCTTGATGCAAAATATCTCATTCTTTCTCCGGCAAACCATGAAACAACATCCGGACCTTCCTTTGCGCCCAACCATGTTCTCAACAATGTTTTAAAATCCTCGTGTGAGAAGATGTTCAGTGTAACGTCAATATCAGGATACTTTTCTTCAAACATCTCAACAACCATCTGAGTCACTCTCTTTGGTTCTGGGTCACCGGCGTTGGAATTGATGACCAATTCCGCTGCAAATGATGCGGTTACCAGGAAAACCAATAAACCGATCAACAACATTCTTCTTAAATTCATTCATGACACCTCCGTTTATTTTGCCGCTTAATTATGCGGTTTCTCTAATAATCAACTGTGTTTTAAATTGAACCTTTTCATTTTTCCCTTCGTTAATGATTTCAACAGATTTCCTGATCATTTCTTTGATGGGGATTCTAACCGTGGTTAATCCCATCACTTTTGCATAGAAAACATCGTCATAACCAATAAGGGGTATGTCTTTTCCCGGTTGGATACCCATCTTTCTGAAAGCGGATATGGCCCCCATTGCCATTAAGTCGTTGTAGCAAAAAACACTGTCAAAGGTGATATGCTCCTTTTTTTCAAGAAAATATTGCTCGCTTAATTCTACATTGACTGAAAGATGTTCAATGTTCACTCCCGAAGTATCTCCTCCGGACTCTTCAAAACCCGCAAGAAATCCGCTTTCCCTGTCAATTGTGTTTAGTTTTCTGGGGTTTCCCATGATCAACAAAGGTTTTTTTACCCCAAGTTCTGCAAAATAAGAACCCACGCTTTTTCCGCCTTCATAATCGTCGGTATACACCTCAGGATAGTTTTTATCCTCAAAATGGACACCAAAGGATAAAAATTCAAATCCCTTTTCATACAACAAATCAAGATGTTCGGTCTTATACCCTTCAGGCGCAAGGATCATGTAATCCACTGAATTGAGCTCCATCACTCTGATCGCCGATACTTCTGTTTCAAGCCTTTTGTTGGTATCTGTGACGATGACGGATAACCCGTATTCTCCGGCAATATCTTCCAAATCTCCAACCAGTTCTGAATAAAAGGGATTTCTGATATCTGAAACAACAATACCAATACGATTGGTTTTGGCTCCCTTCAAGGCCCTGGCGTTGGTGTTGGGAACATATCCCATTTCACTTACTATTTCCTGAATTCTGTCTCTAGTCTGAGGATTCACATCGGGTCGATTGTTCAAAACCCGAGAAACAGTCATTTGGGAGACACCCACCTTCTTGGCAATGTCTTTCAGTGTAATCCTTTTCAACCAAACACACCTCATCGTTAATTGTCATTTATCCTTACCGTTACCGTTAACGGTATCATCATAACAAATAATAATCCCCTAATCAAACTTGATTTTAGAGGATTATAAGCGATTAAAAGTTTTATCCTTTAATTTTATTGATTTTTCTTCATTATGCTTAATTTTTATTTGGAATTTGTTTTTTTAATTATTTCTTTGGGTAGACCGGTGAGTCCGTCCGTGATTTAGATGAGCTAAATAAGGAACTTATACGTATTTTCCAATCCCAATTTATGCGTTCCCTCATAACATTTTTTCATCGTATTCTCCTTTTTCTGTTTTTTGTATACAATTGATTATATCTTCTTTTTCAAATGGTTTTGCCAAATAATCATCAAAACCCATTCTCATAATCCTTTTTTTATCTTCAACAGATGCGTAACCAGTAAGGGCAATAATGGGAATTTCCCTACCCCTGTCTAACTTGTGAATTTCTTTCATGGCTTGATACCCGTCCATAATGGGCATCTGAATATCCATAAAGATTAAATCAATATGATGTTCTTTAAAGATTTCAATTGCCTTTTCTCCATTGTCGGCTTCAAGCACTTTTAAATGCGATTCTTGTAATATTTTTTTCAGAATAAATCGATTGATTCGATTATCTTCTACGATTAAAACTGTTTTTAAGGTACCGAGTATTAATTGCTTTTTTTCTAAATCAACGTTATGCTTCTGTGTTTCTTCAATTCCCTTGATGGGTATGATTACCTCAAAATGAGTGCCTTTTTGCTTATTACTTTTTAAATTGATGACTCCTTCAAACTGCTGGATATAGTATTTGACTAATGTGAGGCCTAATCCTATTCCAGAGAATTGTTTTTGAAGGGAACTGTCTTCCTGATAAAAGTAATCAAACAACTTTTTTTGCGTGTTTTCGTCCATTCCAATTCCGGTATCTTCAATCACTATGATTAATGAATCACCGGTTTGTTCATTTTTTTTCACTTTAAATGAAGAATGAACGAATCCTTCATTGGTGAACTTAACCGCATTTCCCAACAAATTATCTACAATTTGTTTGATGCGATTAGGATCACTGATAATCTTTTTTGGTAGTCCTTCAAAATCGGTTTTAAATTCAATACCCTTCTCTTTGGCGGATATTTTAAATAAGTCTGTTGATTGCAGAAACAAACGTTTTGGGTTAAAAGAGATTTCAGAAACTTCGAAATGGCCCGATCTTAATCGGCTGATTTCCATTAACTCATCTATAATACGTTTTAATTCAGCAGAGGACTCCAATGCCATTTGCACCATAGATACTTTTTCCTCCTGAGTAATGTCCCCATCAGTCATTATTTCTAAAGTTCCAATGATACCTGAAAGTGGTGTTCTCAGTTCATGGCTCATGTTTGCCAAAAATAAAGACTTGGTTCCATCTGATTCTTCCGCCTTTAATTTAGCTTGATGTAATTCTTCTGTACGTTCATTTAGTTTTTGATTAAAATCATATTGTATATTTTGAAGTTCTTCTTTTAAACGCTCGTTTTCTACTTGCTTTTCTTGAATGGTGTTTTTGGCAGTCATTATCTCCTGTTGGGACTCATACTCGTTTTTATAGATTAGATAAACTATCCTCGAAAAAAACCACGCAACCACAAGTATAATACTGACTGTCAGGAGATTTGAAGAGGTGTAACTGGACGGTCCGGTTTTTCCATAGGGAGTTAAAAAAAGCATATAAACAATACTGCCCAAGTATAATAAAGCGGTTGTTTGCCACTTTGCCGTATAAATAATGGCAAAAGTAAAGATGATCGCCGTGTAAGAGGAGAAAAAAAACGATCGATATGAGTAGTTACCCAGGAGATAACTGATAAAAAGCATGTAAACAACAGCCGGTATGAAAAAAAGCCATTGAGAATTGCGATTTAATTTATTTTTTTTGAACTTTAGCAGAATAACCCAAATTGTTGTAAAAATTAACAAAATGGAATATGCCCAGATGATATCGGTGTATTCGTTGTTAAATTCCGATATGATTAATCCAAAGATAAGGGCAAAAATTAAAAAAAACATGAAAAAATAAAGTTTCGGAAAATTCTTTTTGGCTAAAAAACATAAAAAAGCATCGTTATCATCTTGAACACGATTTACAAAGTATTGCTTTATGGTGTTAAATAGATATCTTTTCATAATTATCATTTCCTGTGAGATAGTTTTCTTTGTTTTATTTTACCATAAAAACAGGTTACTATTGTTTATAAAACCCGACAGGAAATGTTTTGGGACTGTTGTATCGTTTATGCTTGCAAGTTATTGAGTTGACCTGTCATCATGAGTATTCCCACGACGAGAAGCAAAATTCCTCCGATTTTTTTCAGTAGACTTTCATATTGCATGATGCGGGGCATGTATTTGTAAACAACACCAACAAACATGGCCAAAAGGAACAACGGAATACCCATACCGAGGGAATAAACCGTTAGTAGTGCTGTTCCTTTGAGAATATCAGTGGAATTTGCGGCAATCACTAAAATTGATCCCAAAACAGGACTGACACAAGGAACCCAAACAAAAGAAATCAATATTCCCAACAAAAAGGCACTCCAAAAACCAGTGGCTTTTCGTTGGCTGTTGGTATTTTTAAAGATGGTGAAGGATGGTAATTTAATCCAATTCAAATAGGATAAGGCGAGAATAATGATAAAGGCACCGCCAATTAGTGAAATCCAAAATTGAAATTGGGATAGTGCGGATCCAATAAGTCCGGATAATGCTCCCAAGCCAATGAAAATGACGCTTAATCCAAGTATAAACCCTAACGATTTGATAATCTTTGTCCATTGAGACTTGGTATCACCCATGATAAAGCCAACATACCCCGGTAAGACCGGAAAGATACATGGTGAAAAGAAACTTAGAATACCACCTGTAAAAGCGGCTATAAAACTAACAGTTGCTGTCACTTGAAGAGCACCTTCCAATGAAATACCCCCTCTTTTAATATACCCTATGTGGGTATATAGACGCTGAAAGATCAAAAATTATTTTTTTCAGATAGGCTTTTTGTATTTATTATAATATAAAAGACTATAATACTTATTAGGGTAACCAAAAAACCGTTGAAAAAGTGCGATGATATAGACTGTTACATTATCAGCTGCATAATAAAAACGATTCGCATAACGAATAAATTTCGTTGGAATTGCTCTAAATACCATCTAATGCTCAATGTGAAAACAAAATTTTGTTAATTCCTATGATACTGTTATAATCGGTGTGAAAAGGTTATTTTGAAAAATTATCGACGGAGGGGATTTTCTCTCTTGAATTGTTTTGTCAAAAATGAAAAAAAGTCGCTTTTTTTTCAATTATTAGACGAATAATTGGAGGTTTATTGATGAAAAACGTTGGAAGGGTTATTATTGCATGTGCTGTGGCTTTTGTGTTGTTTCTTGTCGTTCAGTTTGTTACCGGATATTATGGTGAGTGGTTTACATCTTCCAAGTATTCCATTGAGTCTGCCAGAATAGAGCAGACGGTAAAGGAGACAGGGGAAGTTGAAGTTCATGAAGTGATCAAATACGATATGAGAAAACCTTTCAAGGGTTTATATCGCTATGTACCGCCTGCAAGATATGTGAAGATCAGTAATGTGAGAATTTGGGTGGAAGAGGACAAAGATGCGTATGTTCAATATTTGAAGAATAATGAAAATGAATTTGAAGCTCGCGTATGGATTGTTCCATATGGTTCAACTCAGGATATGGAACCCGATGGAAAGGAATACACACTGCATGTGAGTTATGTTGCCAAGTATGTTGTGGAGAACGGAAAGGATTGTACACAGATATTCAGGCAATTCTGGGGTTCCGATTGGGATGCGCCTGTGAATAACCTGACCGCTGTTTTCAATCTACCGAGCTCTATGATACCTACTGATATTTACACCCATCCCAAGGCAAAGGTCACTCAAAATGATAACATCATCGAGATGTCCCTCAGACATTTACCGCCTTATGCCTTTGCAGAAACAAGAATGGTCTTTAAACCGCAGGCGGATATGCAATTTTCCGTTGCTAATAATTCTCTGGATTTAGAGGGTATAACAAAAGAAGAAAATAAATATAATCAACAGCGAATGTTAAGAATCGTCATTCCAATTGTTGTGTACGTTGTCATTTTAGCCCTTTTGATTCTGGTTTTCAGAATCTTTGGTAAAGAACCGGAAATTCAGTATCAGGGTATTTATGAAAGGGAATTGCCTACAAAAGATTCGCCGGATTTCGTCAATGCTGCAGTTGTCAATTTGATTGGAAATGTTGATAACAACGGTATTTCAGCCGTTATGTTGGATTTGTATCGAAAAGACTATATCTCATTTGGCGACAATCAAGTGGATAAAAAGAAGCTTTCGGATGTGATTCGATTTAAAAAGGAAACAACCGGAACGGATTTATCCGAAAGTGAAGCGTATTTCTTTAATTTCCTTAAAGGATATTCGGTGGACAACCAACTTGATTTTAGCGATTTGAAAAAGTCTTTGAAGAAAAGCGAAAGCAAGGCGAAAGCCTTCAATTCAAAATACAATGCGTATCAGAGTATTGTGAAGGATAACGTGAAAGCCAGAGGTTATTTCAAGACAACCGGATATATTTTTGCCCTGTTGTTGGGTATTTTATTGGGAATCGGTGGTATTGTCCTGACCCCTATCATGATTGCCCATCCTACAGCAGATCTTCAGATGCTGGCCGCTGTTCTTTCGGGGATTTATTTGTTAACTGCTGCTGTTATACTCTTCCTTCCAAAAGATGTCTTTGGGAAATGGACGAAAGAGGGTTTGACTTATTATAGAAAATGGATCAATCTGAAGAAATTCTTGGAAGAATTTTCACTCATGTCAGAATACCCACCGGATTCCGTGATCGTTTGGGAGGAATTTTTGGTTTACGCAACGGCCTTTGGTATTGCCGACAAAGTTGAAAAGGCGTTGAAAAAGTTAGTACCCAAGGAACAGTGGGAAAGGCAATCCAATCACAGTCTGATGTACGGTGCTTACGGTTATGGTTTGGGTTATAACATAGGATCGGTTCGAAATGTGGCATTACAGACCGTTTCCAAGTCCTCATCAGGCAGTGGTGGTGGATTTTCCGGAGGAGCCGGAGGAGCCGGGGGTGGCTCAGGAGGAGGCGGCGGTGGCGCCTTTTAAAGTCAACTTAAAGAAAATTTTGGAGGTTGTTCGATGAAAAGACTCGCGATTGTTGGTGCTCAATGGGGAGATGAAGGCAAAGGCAAAGTGGTTAATTATTTTGCCAAGGATTATGAATGGATTGTTCGATTTTCCGGAGGAGCAAATGCCGGCCATACGATTTATGTGGATGGAAAAAAGTATGTGAATCACATTCTGCCGTCTATTTCACCGGACACTGATTCAAAGGCCTTTCTGGGAGCCGGTATGGTGATTGATCTGGAACAGATGATCAAGGAAATTGAGATCATCGAACAAGATTATCCCGGTTTTTCCTCAAGAATTCATATAGATCGGGAAGTCTTTTTGGTTTTACCCTGGCATAAACAGGAAGATGCCATCATCGAAAGCTGGAGAAACAATCCAATTGGTACTACAAAGAAGGGAATTGGACCGGCATATACGGACAAAGTTTCCAGAGAAGGCATCAAGTTTTACCATCTGTTGGATGAAGAAATGTTAATGGAACGATTAAAAAACTCTTATCAATTAAAGATGAAAATGTTTAACGAACAGCTTGAAATGGATTATAAGAATGTATTTGAATATCTGGTTCATTTAAGGAAGAAATTGGAGCAGATGAACGTTAATATCGCCAGTGCTGTGGATATGGCAGATGTATTCAGAAACACAACGGTTTTATTTGAAGGAGCTCAGGGTGTGTTGTTGGATTTGGACTTCGGTACTTATCCCTTTGTAACCTCCGGTTCGTGTATGGCCCATGGTGTTTCAGCCGTGGGATTTTCAACCTTTGAATTGGATTCGGTGATGGGTGTATTGAAAGCCTATACGACCCGTGTGGGCGAAGGTCCTTATCCAACAGAAGAAACCGATCTGGAAAAGGCTGAAGCGTTAAGGGAAAAGGGAAACGAATACGGTGCCACAACCGGACGACCCAGAAAGGTAGGATGGCTGGATTTACCGGCGTTGAGGTATGCCAAAATCAGATCGGGTTTGACGGAATTTGTCATTACCAAGGCGGATGTGCTGAACGGAATGGATGAGATCAAGGATGGCCAAATACGCAACATATCAATTTCTTGAAATACATGACGTTTATCGAGGAAAAAACGGGGATTAAAATCAATTACATCTCATATGGACCAAAAACCGAGGAAATGATGGGTAAAAACAAGATGATTGGGTTGATTTGAGTCAATGACTCAGTTTATCACGGAAGAAGAACAAAAGCCCCGCAATTAAAATGGGAATGAGCATCGAAAGCAATGATAAATTTTGATAAGCATGAAAAAGAAAAAGAAGAACCTCCAGATGATGAAGAGAATGATCCTTCCTATTTTTTGGATGATTCTTTGAAAAGAAGGTCAAAAGGAAGATGGCCGCTGGAGGGAAAAGATTTTTTCAAAAAAATGGTATGATATAAGCGCATTAGAATTTGTTGTGATAAAATAATTCCGTAATCATTAGACGAGGAGTGATCTGAATTGAAAGCCTTGATTGTAGAAGATGATACTGTATCCGTTAATATTCTTTATTACTTTGTAAAGGATTTTTTTGACTGTGATACGGCCAATGACGGAGAACAGGGATGGGAGAGATTTATTGACGCACACAAATCTTCCAATCCTTACAAGTATATTTTTCTGGATATCATGATGCCTCAAAAGGACGGACAAGCGCTATTAAATGATATCAGAAATTATGAAAAAGAGCACGAT
>JASUTC010000119.1 GCA_030445775.1 Thermotogaceae bacterium
ATTGTAATTTACGGGCACTGGGCCCATTTCAAACTTCACAAATTGAATGCCAATAAGCGCTTGATTCTTTCTCTGAAAAAAAGTTGTTTCAATGAACCACAAAATTTTTATAAAAAGACCTTTGACAAGATAATCGTAGCCATATCTTTTTTTGCATTCCTTGAGTAGATAATTAGTAACGGCAAAAAGCTTCTCAGAGTTAAAGTCTTTGAAACCGTTATAAATACATGCATTCCCAAAGCTTCTTTTTAGTAGCTGCTCATAGTAATAGAGATTTGAACAATCGTTTTTTTCATTTTTAATCATGCCAATTACTTTTTCTCGAATAGCCGCATATGAATCATCAGATAATTTGGATTTATTAGCTTCAAGAATTTTCGAGTATTCCTCAGGTGATTTGACTCTTTTGATCAGATCACTGAAAGCTTTTGTAGGTAAAGCCCCGCTTTCATAGCGTTGGACCGTCACTTCTCCAAACCCAAGGGATTTGGAAAACAATTTCTGATTAATTCCATATTGATTTCTAATCGCTTTAATCTCTTCAGATGAGAGTAAAGAATGAGCATGGGCATATTGTTTAAAACCACTTTTTAGGTTTTCGTTTTCAAGTCTGTTGTTAAAAATATCGTGTCCACAGTTGGCACAAACAGCCACATTTTCATCCACAAAAAAACGTTCGCCTTTGATGATGCGCTCAACATCTTCTCGTTTTTCAATTGTGTAATCCACCATTTTGTCACAATGGCCACAATAATCGGTTTTGATTTTTTTCATTTTATTCACCTTCTTAAATTACTCTACTAAGGGTGTTGATTCATGGAATGAAATGATTATGATTCTTTCCTGATCATCATTCAAATCATCTGAAATTGTCTTACATTTTAGCTTTATGTATATTTCTAACCCTTCATAAACTTTTCTATACACATAGAATTGATCGTCTTTATTTTGATGATCCGGTTCCGGTCCTTTAAGATAATCTGATTCGGTCAGTGATTTCAAAATCTCACAAACATCTTGGATTATCATTCCGTTTTGATATAAAAATGCTGAATTTTTATTCCGACCGACAATCTTGATGGAGTTACAATCCCCGAAACCATCTTCACAAGAATGATCACACCTCTTTAATATATGGTGTAATAAGGGCAAAAATAAAGTACTCACATATTTCTCCTTGATATTATAGCATCAATTGATGCTATAACAAAATGATTTGTTTCTCTAATCATCTAATTCTTTATCTCTCTTTTTACGTTCCTTTTCAATTTCCTTTATCCCTTTTTCCGGGGTAGGTAAATCTTCCGGCATTGTTCCTCCAAGTTCCTCTATCGTTTCTCTTACCTTTTTCCCTACTTGAAAATGCGTTCTATTGGCATTGTCCTTTCCATGAATCTTATCTCGACGTAATTTTTCATCAGTTTGAGTTGCTCTGAATAAATTCGCAGCTAATTCTGTGCTCCCCATATGGTCCAGGATTTGCTCGTTCTTCTTTAATTTCTTTGATTTTTTTATATCACCAGCAGTTAAACCGCCATATAAACCTCTATATCCATGATTTTGGAAAACAGCAAAATCTCTATTATCAACTACACCCGCTTGATTTGCAGCTTCTGCTAAAGATTTATTATGTTTTTTCATTTCATTCCTAATAGCAAGTCTTTTGCCTTCCTCCGTCATTTGATCATAATCTTCAATAAGTTCCTGTTGTCGTGTTTTAACAGCAAAATATGTTTGACCTAATGCAATAATCTTTTTTCTAGGGTCTGCATTCTGTACAATAAGATAGCATGCATATCTTGAGAGTAGAATATCTTTTATTATTCTTATCTTGTTTAAACCTATTTCTGCCTTTTTGTCGACGTCGACAAAATGGACAGAAATATCATTAATACTGTTTTCACAAGCCTCTTTGGCTTTGTTGATAACATTCGAAAATTTTCTCCATTCAGTATATCCAAGAACATCTTGCAAATCTCTGGCTGACCAAAATTCTTGTCCATATTCATTTGTCATTTTTATTGCCTCGAAAATACTTTCACTGTATTTTTTCATGTCATCCAAAAAGAACACCACCTTTAATTTATTATTTTAATCTTTTATAAGAACTGTACCTTTATTTATTTTCTGTCACTTCTCAACACATTTTTCCTGAGTTTCATTCAAGATTTTATTAACCCCATCCTTCCAGGCAGTTCTCCCGTTTATTACACCACAAAGCAAAAAACCAACTCACAAATCCCTAACAACCTCTTCATCCAAAATCTTCTTTCTCTCCTGCCAATCCGGCATGAGGGCGGTCATAAACAGCAGGAATTCTTTGTCGTGATTCCTGCGGATAAAGTGTATGAGTTCATGCAGGTTGGGGCTTTGATCAAATCGCTGTTTAAGACGATGGCGTGTTCTTTCTTTTGGCAGCTTCCCCAGCGGGTTTTCATCTGGCGAATCTTGAGGGCGGGTTTTTCTACGCCGTATTTTTTCATGACGGGGTAGATTCTGTCCAGGGATTGGGTGAACTTTTTCTGTGAGCGTTCTTTGTACCAGTTGGTGATCATTTGTTTCTTTTTCTTTCGATTCTCCGGCTGTGTGGTGAATAGTTCAATACGTCCCCGGTAGTAACGGATGAGGTCTTGTTCTGCCAGGTAAACCTTTAAGCGGTATTGTCTGCCCAGATACTTGAAGGATTCGCCTGATACGTACTCTTTTTCCGCCTTCTCAGGTTGCTGATAGGCTTCAAAATAGCGCAGCTGTTTCAGAATCCACTCTGCCTTTTTCAGTATGAATTCCCTGATCCGTTTTTCCGAGATGGAATCGTTGGCTGAAACCATGACCGTCATATCCGGTCTCACATTGAGATTCAGGTTCTTTACCGGCTTTCGGATGAGTGTAACAGTGATGGGTGTATCGAAATAGTCCACGGTGATTGTAGCCACTTATATACCCCAATTCCGGCTAATGATGGTCTTTTTCAGTTTTTCGGTGAGTTCTTCCATCAGCTTTGGGTCAATTTCTATCCCGTTGTTGTTGAAAAAGTTATAGAGAGAGTCAATGATTTCCGATTCGATTTGATTGTGCACATCCGTATTCGTCTGATACCCCACTTTGATGTTCTCCTTCACACAACTCTCAACCGTTTCAGACAAGTTGGCATATTCAGAATCGGGAATATCCTTTTGAGCCTTTGGTGCCATATCCTCTTTCAGCATGGAATAAAACACCTGGGCATGGGGGTTGTTTTTGATTTTATTGGGGTAGTTGGTGCTGTCTTTCATATGCACAAAATTATGGCGGTGCTTTTGCATCTCGGCAAAATACTGGGCATCGTTCAGGCGTTTGGCCTTGTAATCGTCAATGGTCTGTTGAATACTCTTGTAAAACTTTTTGAACAGCACCGGATTTTCGTTCATTCGTTCGCTGATACTTTTAGTGAGCTTGGAACGAATGGCTTCCGCCTTGCTACGGTCACTCTCGAGTTTGTTGAGCTCGGCTTCAACGGCTGCGGTATCCAGGATGTTCACAGGGTCTGTCACTTGCAGGATATCCGTTGCCCCGATGTGATTGTCCATGAGGCTGCGCATCAGGGGAATGTATTCTTTGAAGTCCACGGATTCCGTATGAATGATCATCAGCGACCGTTTGAGTTTCTGGTAAAACTTCAGATATTGCTTGTACTGCCTGATGGTTTCCTCTCCAATGGCATTATAGGCGGATTCCGACTGGAGACAATACGTCAGGTTCTTGGCAAAATCACTGAGGCGTTTGTAGAACCGTTTGCGTTCTTTGGGTTCTGTCAAAAGAGCTTCGTATTCAGCCATATCGCTGGTGTTTTTCACTGTTCTGAATAGATCCTGTAAACGGGTAAAACTGGTTTTGACTTGACCCACCAGTGTTATTACATCCTGAAGTACACCTTGTAAATCATTGGGGTCGAAGTTGTCCAGTCCGGCTCCGGAATAAACCGCCATGGCATCGTTCAATTCTTTGATCAGGCCCCGGTAATCCAGGATAAATCCGTAGTCTTTACCTTCATGCTGTCTGTTGACACGGGCGATTGCCTGCAGGAGATTGTGTTCTTTCATGGGTTTATCCACATACAGCACCGTAGCCCTGGGGGCATCAAAACCGGTGAGGAGTTTGTCTACCACGATGATAATATCCAGGTCATCCCCGTGAACAAAACGCTTTTTCATGATGTCTTCGTATCGCTCAACGGAACCGTATTTTCTTTCTATCTTCTTGAAAAAGGCTACCAATTCATCCGTTGATTCCTCGTCTACCTGATCATAGCCCTCTCGTTCATCTCCGGGAGAAATGAGGACAGCGGTGTTGAGTTCGCCCATCTTTTCAAACTCTTCCTGGAAAAAGAGCGCTTCACGCCTGGAGGCCGCCACCACCATGCCTTTAAAGAGACTTTCTTCGTTCTTGAAGGTTTGTGTGAAATGTTGGTGGATGTCGTAGGCCACCAGGGCAATGCGTTGTTTGGAAGAGGCGATGGCGTTCATTTGGCTCCATTTCTCTTTCAGGAGTTCCCGTTGTTCATCACTGAGGCGTTGGGTTCGGCTTTCAAGGATTTCATCGATTTTCTTGCTGTTGACCTGTTGTTCAATCAACCGTCCTTCGTAGATCAAAGGGACAATGACTTTGTCTTTGACCCCATCTGCGATGGTGTATTTGTGAATGAGCTTACCGAATTTGTGCATGGTACTCTTTTCTTTTCGCATGAGAGGCGTTCCCGTAAAGCCGATATAACAGGCGTTTGGAAAGACCTTTCTCATCTTGTAGTGCATCTCCCCGTATTGGCTGCGGTGAGATTCATCCACCAGGATGAATATATCTTGTGAGGGGAAGACTTTATCATAACCGGAGGCGGTATCGAATTTATGCACCAACGTGGTGATCACATTACTGCTGTTGTTGTCGATGATCTCGAAGAGATTGCGCCCCGTGGTTGCCCGTGCCGTCTTGATTCCGGAGTTGTTGAAGGTGCTGTGGATTTGCTTGTCCAAGTTGATTCGGTCGGTCACGATGACCACCATTGGGTTGCTGGCGGCGAAGGCGTATTCGATGTACTTGGCAAGCATCACCATGGTGAGGGATTTTCCCGAACCCTGTGTATGCCAGATGACTCCTGAATGTCGGTTGCCATCGCTGTTTCTCTGAGACAC
>JASUTC010000006.1 GCA_030445775.1 Thermotogaceae bacterium
GCAACAGATTACTTGTTTTTGGTTCTGCCAGTCACTTTCTTTCGTTTATCAATGATCACCGTGAATTATCTGATGAATCGTTTATCAAAGAGTTGGAAGGGCTTTTTCAAGCCAAAGGGGTCATTCTAAAACTGCCTCATGGTGGGGAGCTATCATTTTCTAAACCGTTAATTATGGGGGTAATTAACGCCACGGATGATAGTTTTTATCCTAATAGCAGAGTTTTAGACCAGCGAACACTTGAAGCAAGAGTGTCCAAAATGATTCAAGACGGTGCTGATATCATCGATATTGGTGGGGAATCATCCAGACCAGGTGCCAACCCGATTGACGAGCAATCTGAGATCAAAAGGATTGTCCCTTTTATCAAGAAGATCAGGTCTTTTAGCAAGATCCCCATTTCTGTGGATACTTATCGAAAATCAACTGCTGAACAAGCCATTGAATCCGGGGCTGACATCATCAATGATATCAGTGCCTTACGATTTGACAAAGACATGGCTGATTACGCAGCTAAGAACGATATCCCGGTTATCCTGATGCACATGAAAGGGACGCCCGGGACCATGCAAAAAAGTCCTTATTATTCCAATGTTATCACCGAAATAATAGGTTTTTTTTCGCGGAGAATCTCTTTTGCACAAGATATGGGGATCAAACACAATAAACTCATTTTGGATCCGGGGATTGGTTTTGGAAAGCGGTTAAAAGACAATTTGGCGATACTCAATCATTTAGAATCATTTCATTTTTTTGGACTTCCATTGTTGTTGGGGACATCAAGGAAGTCTTTCATTGGGGAGGTGTTAAACCAGAAAGATCCGATAGATCGTCTTACCGGAACGTTAGGGACAACTGCACTGGGGGTGCAAAAAGGTGTCCATATTTTTAGAGTACACGACGTTCAGGAAAACAGAAATATAGCGGATTTGGTTTTTAACATCAAACAAAGTTAATACGGAAAACACCGTAGAACTAAGGGGGGTTCTATTATGTTATTAAAGGATGTTATTGGTGTTTTAAAAGAGAAAAACTTGCTGGTGAATTTATTCAACACAGAAGAAAATCTTGATTTAAACATCGAAAACTGCTCAATTCATACAAAAGATATAAAAGCAGATTCACTGTTCATATGCAGAAAGGGTTACAAATTTGACTCTCATGCACTTATTCCGGAAGCTTCGAAAGACGGGGCTGTTGGATTCATTGTTGAAAGACCGGTAGACTTTGATTCCCATAAGCCAATGATTCAAGTTACTGATAGTAGATATGCGGAGTCAGTTATTGCAGCAACCTTACACGGAAATCCTCATGAACAGTTAAAAATGTTCTCTGTAACTGGCACAAACGGCAAAACGACTGTGTCTACTCTTATTCATTATCTTCTCAGCAGAATTGGATTAAAAGGCTCATTAATGGGAACTGTTGAAAATATCATTGTTGATAGAAGTTATGATTCATATAACACAACACCATCAGCATTAGAAATCGTTGAAAATGCCAAAGAGACCATAATGAAAAAGGGGACTTTTCTCAGTATGGAAGTTTCCTCACATGCTTTGGCCATGAAACGGGTTGAAAGTATGCGCTTTGATTACGCAATTATGACCAATATTACCCAGGATCATCTTGATTTTCATTCTGATATGGAAGAATACATTAACACTAAATTTCATCTGATTGAATTGCTAAAAAGTTCAGGAACTGCTATTCTAAACCTTGATGATAAAAGAATTAGAAATATGATTCAAGATATTCCCATTGATAAGAAGATCTGTACTTACGGGATGAAAAAGGAAGATTGCATCCCTGATTATTCAGCAGACAACGTGATATCTGATATCAACGGTATTGAATTTGATTTTTATATAAAAAACAAAAAGGTAAAGCGAATCAAAGTACCTGTTATTGGAGATTTCAACGTTTATAATGTTTTACCTGTTCTTGCCACGATGGATTTGGAAGGTTACAATCTGAATCATATTTCAAAATATCTTCAATCCTTTAGAGGCGTTCCGGGTAGGTTTGAACTCTATTCTCATATCGGGAACGATATTGATCTTGTTGTAGATTTTGCCCATACCCCAGACGCATTGGAAAAAGTTCTAAAAAACGCTAAAACACTAAAAAGAAGTAGAATAATCGCAGTGTTTGGTGCCGGTGGAGATTCGGATAAAAAGAAGAGACCTTTAATGGGAAAAATTGCCTCTGAACTTGCGGATGTGGTAATTATTACAAGTGACAATCCGAAATCTGAGAATCCTTTTGAAATAATAAAGGAAATAGAAGCCGGTATGGAAAATGATACGCCTTATTTATTGGTGGAAGATCGAAAATTAGCGATTGAAACAGCTTTAAACTTATCAAATAAGGGTGATCTGGTCGTTTTAGCCGGCAAGGGACATGAAAAATATCAATATTATGAACACACTTTTTTCCCTTTAAATGATCGCAATATTGCATTTCAAATGATTAGAACGCTCAAACATCACGCATCATAAGGGGGATATGGTGAATATCCGACAATTCTTAGATCTACTAAAGGACAACGGTGAATTTGAAATTGAAAAATTAACACTTTTCTTTGAAAACCGTTGTTCTCTTGAAGACACATTATTTTTTACTTCAGACTCAAGAAAGGTAAAAAATAATTCGATTTTCGTAGCCATTAAAGGGAAAAGGGTCGATGGACATGATTATGTCAATCAAAGCTTTCAAAACGGAGCTCTAGTTGCGATCGTAGAAGATTCCAACGCTTATGAAGGTTTGTGTATTAAGGTTGATAGCGTTGTTCAATTTCTCAATAACTTGGCTTCTATCCTCTATTCAAAATACGCCGGTTATACCATTGCTGTAACGGGTTCCAATGGCAAGACAACAACGAAAGAGTGGATTAAAAAACTTTTGAGCCTTTTTCTAACAAAACAATCCATTTTCGCTAATAGAGGTAATATGAATACTGAGATCGGATTACCCTTATGCATTTTGAATGAGATGGATGAAAGAAAACAATTATCTGTGATAGAAATGGGAATGTCAAAAAAAGGAGATATTGAATATCTTGTCGATACATATAAACCAAATTATCCTGTAATTTTAAACATAGGTACTGCTCATATCGGCAACACAGGCAGTCTCGAAAATACTTTTCACGAAAAGATCAAATTATTAAAGTATCATTCTTTTGAAGAACCTCTTTGCTTAAATTGCTCTGATTCGTTTTTGAAAAAATTTTTAGAAAAAAACAAATCGAAAAAAACGATCCTATTTGGATATTTCAAAGACAAAAAAGTCGGTTTCACCGGAGTCTATCTAAAGCAACACCAACATTGTATTCAAAATCACGAGTTTTTTACAGACGTCAAATTAATACTCACCCAACAGAAAAAGGAAACCGAAATTGAAGCAAGATTACAAGGTTTTTTTCACCAAGGACAACTACTGAATTTATGTGCTGCTTTAGCTGTTGTTTCTTCTCTTGGCTATGAAGTTAGTCAAATTACTAATTTGTCTGCTTTTGTACGTCCTGTGAAAGATAGATTTGAACCGGTTTTTGTTGGTAACCATTTGTTTATCAAAGATTGTTATAATTTCAGTTTAGAATCTTTAAGTTACGCATTGGATTTATTAAAAAACCTTAAAACAAAAAATTCATTCAAGCGAACTTATTGTGTTTTAGGTTCCATTGCTGAAGCCGGTTCTTTTGACTCAGAGATATACGATAAAGTCGGCATCTTACTTAATGAAAATCAGATTGATGTTGTTTTATTGTACACCAAAGATCCTGGTATTAAAGGTATTCAAAGAACCTACAAGGGAACAATATTAATTTTTGACAATATTTCATTACTTTCAAAGGAAATCAATCACCAAAAACAGGCTGAAAATAAATCAATATTTTTATTCAAGGCCTCGAGAAGTATACAATTAGAGGAGGTTTTCGATCATGTTATGGATGTTATTAATTGAAATATTCACTTCACTGAAATTGTTTTCATATATGGTGAAATATTTCAAGAAAATTGGAATTGTCCAGTATGTTCGAGAAGAAGGCCCTCAACTTCATAATTATAAGGAAGGAACACCGACAGCAGGGGGAATTGTGTTTATGATCATCTTCCTGTTTTTTTATATTTTATCTTCTCTTTTTGTAAAAAACAGGTATATAATGGGCATTATCTTAAGCTCGTTACTTTTTGGAACGATTGGCTTTATTGATGATTTTTTAAGTGTTCGTTCAAAACATTCAAAAGGCTTGAGCGCTGTTAGCAAATTAATCATGCAATTAATCTCAAGCATCGTCATTTACATTGTTTTATTACTTTCAGGTATCATACAATCACACATGATCACCCTTTTCAATATCCAACTGAATCTAAGTTGGTTCTATCCTGTTTTCTTTGTCCTTTATTTGACACTTTTTTCTAATGCAACAAATATAACTGATGGACTGGATGGATTGTCAGGAGGGTGTGCTTTGATTTCTGCAGCAGGAATACAAGTCTTCTTATGGCTTACAGGAATAAATGATTATTCCATGATGTTTCTTTCAGGTGCTCTTCTCGGTTTTCTTTGGTTTAACATCAAACCAGCGTCAATATTTATGGGCGATACAGGCGCATTGGCTCTAGGGGCAATATTTGGTGTGATTGCGTTGATGAATGGAAATATACTCACCTTATCTCTCCTTTCTCTTATGTTTTTTATCGAAATCTTCAGTGTTATTCTTCAGGTATCATCATTTAAAGTAACCGGAAAAAGATTATTCAAAATGAGTCCCATTCATCATCACTTTGAATTAAAAGGATGGGATGAAACGACCGTAGTGGTCAGGTTTTGGATCGTAAATATTATTGGTGTGATAATCTCGCTTGTATTTGTTATAATATAATTCGCAGTAACCATATTTTTTCCATATGTCAAAGCGGGCCTGAAATGTGTGCCCATTTTTTCCTATGTTTTATATATTCAGCAGGAGAGTTTGTTTATGATACTAAGAGCAGAAGATATTACATTTGGTTTTTCAGCCGACACTTTGTTAAAAGAGTGCACCTTTCAAATACAGGAAGGCGATAAAATTGCTTTAATTGGTCCCAACGGAGCAGGGAAAACCACTTTATTAAAAATCCTTACAGGTGAAATCACATCATATGAAGGAAAAATTATTACTAAAAAAGGTATAAAATTTGGATATCAAGAGCAATTTCGTATATCAGATCCAAATCTTTCTCTTTGGAAAGAATTAGAAAAAGAGTTTAGCGATGTGATAAAAAAGATCGATCATGATTTTGATATTGACCATGAACATCTCGCCTTTGAAAAGAAGATACGTTCAATTTTGAAGGGAATGGGTTTTTCAGAAGAAGATTGGCAAAGACATCTCGGTTCCTTCAGTGGCGGAGAGTTAACTCGGATATCCTTAGCCAGATTGTTTTTAAGAGACTATGATCTCTTAATTTTAGACGAACCGACTAATCATCTTGATATAGCCTCTGTTTTTTGGCTGGAATCCTTTTTAAAATCCTATCGTGGGACTATATTGATGGTCACCCATGACAGAGAACTTTTAGGTGGCGTTGTCAATGAAATATTCGAAATCAATAATTCAAAAATTTGGGATTTCAGGATGACTTATGAGGATTACTTGTTACAAAGAGAAAGAATGATTGAATCGAAAAAGAAGGAAAAGAAAAAGCTGGAAACCGAATTGGAAAAACAAAAAAAATTAGTCAAACAATATGAGACCTGGGGTCATATGGGAAATCCAAAGGCAATAAGTATGATGCATTCTCGGGAGAAAATGGTGACCAGAGTTGAAGAAAAATTAGAAGATATAGAGATTATGCAGGAAAATCAGACGCATATAGGAAATATACCAAAACCGAAGAGGTCCAATTACGTTGTTTTTAAGTGCAAAGATTTGCAGAAATCTTTTAATCATAAGGTTTTGTTCAAAAATGTAGAATTTGAGATTCTCAGATCACAAAAAATAGTTCTGTTAGGACGGAACGGAATCGGTAAATCAACGTTACTAAAAATTATGACCGGAGAGCTACGTCCAGATCATGGGAAACATGAATATGGAGACAAAGTTGAATTCGCTTATTTATCACAAGATTTATCAAAATTAGACAGTGATAATACAATATTTGAAGAGCTCAATTACTTAATGCCCATGAAGTATGATTTTGAAGTTCGTGCTTATGCAGGTCGATTTGGTTTTGTGGGAGATGAGACTGATAAAAAAATAGAAGTTTTAAGTGGTGGCGAAAAACTCAAGTTGTCTTTGGCAAAGATATTATTAAAAAAACCAAATTTTCTGATTTTGGATGAACCAACTAATCATCTTGATATCATGTCCATTGAGAGGCTTCAAGAAATTCTTGATGAATATGAAGGCGCAATTATTATGGTAACACATGATAGACGCCTGCTCAATTACGTTTCGGATAGAATATTGGTTTTAGAGAAAAACGGAATCATTGAAGTTAAGTCTATCAATGAATACATGACAATAATGAGTGAGTATACCGGCTTTTCCAGTAAAGATAGCAAAAAGGATAAAAAACTTTTGACATATGAGAAGCAAAAGGCGTTTAAAAACAAGATTCAAAAAATTGAGAGGACAATTAATGATATTAACGAAGAATACGATACATTGGAATTGGAACAACAACAGTTGGAAAAAGAAATGCTGCTTCCTGCGAATGTCAAAGATTACAAAAAACTAAAGCAACTAACCGATCAAAATTCAAAAATAGAAGAAAAAATGTTACTTCTAATAAAAAAATTAGAAGTACTTGAAAACGAAAAAATTATGATGTTGCAAGGGGGAAAAGATGCAAAGTATTGATGGTACCAATATGAATTTGAAAATGGTCGAATCCATTGCCTACCATAATGAAAAAATTGAGATTGCACAATCGTGTATCGATCAAATTTCGATCAGTGCAAAACGGGTTAAGGCCTTTGTGGAAAAATCAGCTGTTGTATATGGTGTAACTACAGGATTTGGTGCACTGGCATCTGTCCATATCAGTGCAGAAAAATCTAAAGAACTTCAAAGAAATATCATTGTATCCCATGCAGCGGGGGTTGGAGAACCCCTCCCTGTAGAAGTGGTTCGAACAATGATGCTTCTAAGAATCAATTCACTCATTAAAGGATATTCAGGAATCAGATACGATACTCTTGAAGTTCTTGTTCATTTTCTAAATACAGGTATCACACCGTATGTCCCGGCTCAAGGATCGGTTGGTGCCAGTGGTGATCTTGCTCCTTTGGCTCATATAGCCATGGCGATGCTTGGAGAAGGGCGAGTCTTCCATAAGGGAACATTAAAACTAGCAAAAGAAGCAATGGAAGAAGAAGGAATTAAACCTTTTATACCTGCACAAAAAGAGGGTTTGGCGTTGTTAAACGGAACACAAATGATGACTGCACTTCTAAGCAACATTTTAATACGGGCATATAGACTTTTTAAATGGACCCTCGTCTCCGCAGCCTCTACTTTAGACGCTTTAAAAGCATCTACTTCACCTTTTGACAAACGGATTCAGGAACTTCGCCCACATCCCGGACAGATATATGTTGCTGAAAAAATATTAAGTCTATTAGAAAACAGTGAAATCAGAGATTCTCACAGAAATTGCGGTAAAGTCCAAGATGCCTATTCCCTTAGGGCAATACCACAAGTTTTTGGCGCTGTAAAAGATACATTTGATTATGCGAAGACAGTTCTTGAAAGGGAGTTTAATTCTGTAACCGATAACCCAATCATTTTCGAAAATGAAGCAATTAGCGGTGGAAACTTTCATGGTGAACCCATTGCATTGGTTGCTGACTTTGTTGCAATTGCCTTATCGGAATTATCCAACATTACAGAACGACGAATAGACCGTCTCGTTAACCCTTTGGTTTCCTCATTGCCTCCGTTTTTAGCAAAAGGCGAAGAAGGGCTGAATTCAGGTTTTATGATTTGGCAATATACTGCCGCTTCGTTAGTATCGGAAAATAAGGCATTATCCCATCCGGGTTCTGTTGATAGTATTCCCACATCAGCTTTTCAAGAAGACCATGTCTCAATGGGTTCAGTTTCTGTCAGAAAGGCGTATTCCATTATTGCAAATTGTGAAAAAGTAACAGCCATCGAATTAATGTTAGCCATGAGGGGTCTTGACTTTTTAAAACCAAAGGAAACAGGAACCAATTTGAAAAAGATTTTAGAAGTACTTCAAAAAACACAAAAACCACATCAAAATGATCGATATTTTGGAGATGATTTCAATGCTCTTTTAGAGATCATTTCTGGCAATGAACCGGAAAATATTAAAATACATAATGGGGTGAGGTAATTGAAATTTTCAATGAAAAAGAATATATTGATGAATGCTACGTCAAAAATTGTCAGTATTATACCTAAAAAAAATATAAAGCCAATACTATCAGGTGTCAAAATTCATTCAAAAGATAACAGTATTTATTTTTCTGCAACGGATATGGAATCATCAATGATGATTAAAGTAGAGAGCTTTAATATCGAAGAGCAAGGTTCTTATGTGATTGATGCCCTGACATTGGAAGAAATAGCAAAAAATCTATTAAAAGATGACGTCCATTTTACATTAGAAACCAATAAGGCCATAGCACATACCGGAGCTGGCGAAATTAAGATTCCGGTAATGAATGCCGATGATTATCCTGAACTTGATTTTGATAATGTGGGAGAAGAAATTAAACTACCAAAAGAAAAAATAATGGAAATGATAGAAAAAGTCTTATTCTGTGCTTCAACAGATGAAATGATCAGAAATTTAAACGGAGTATTATGGGAATTTTCGGGTAAATATTTAAGGTTGGTATCGGCAGATAGTTATCGAATGGCTGTGACAGAAGAAGTTGTTTTTGATGAAGAAAGACCTGACTTAAGCTTTTTTTTGTCGTTAAAAAGTATGAAAGAAATTCAATCACTTTTGAAAGAATCTGATGAAGAGTATTTCACCATTAAATTTGACGGGAAAAAGGTTATCACAAAAATAAAGGATATTCTCTTTGCAGCTCGACTAATGGATGTTTCTTTCCCAAATTATAAAGCTGTTTTACCTGAGCAATTTCAAACAAAAATAATCATTAACAGAGTTGAAATACTAAAAGCGTTAAAACTGATTAATATTATCGCTAAGGGAAAAGGTGATACGGTCAAGTTGAATATAGAAGAAAACAAACTTGAAATTTCGGCAAGATCTCAAGACAGAGGTGATGGTGATATCCCTTATGAAATAAAACAAGAAGGTAAAAACATGCTGGTGGCATTTGATCCGGTTTATTTGATTGAAGGCCTTCAACACTTTAACGGTGATGAGCTTGAAATGAATTTTGTTGATGAGAATAATGCCCTTCAAATCAACGATACAGAAATATCAGGTTTTTTACATATTATTATGCCTGTTAAGATTCGCACATGAGAATCGGTATTGGATATGATGCACACAGATTTCAAGTAGGTAAGTCTTTGATTTTAGGTGGAATTAATATTCCTTACAATTTTGGACTTTCAGGCCATTCAGATGCTGATGTTTTGACCCATTCGTTTATTGATGCCTTACTCGGTGCTTTAAATCTGGGAGATATCGGCTCATGGTTCCCTGATTCAGATCAAAATTATAAAGGAGCTAATAGTATCGAACTCTTAAAATATACTTACAAGAAAGTTTATGAATTTGGTTATAGTCTCGTCAATTCTGATTCTGTTATTATTGCTCAAGAACCAAAACTAAGGGAATATATTCCCCTCATTTGTCAAAAGCTTTCATTAGCATTGAATGCTCAAAGTAATTGCATTAGTGTAAAAGCGACCACAACAGAAGGCATGGGTTTTGAAGGCCGGAAAGAGGGCGTTGCTGCACAAACTGTTTGCTTACTGGAGAAAAAATGATGCGTTTTGATTTTATTTTTGGCAGCTATATTCCTGTAGAGTCTTTATTTCACCGTACAGATCCCAGAATTAAACTTATATTTACATTATACGGTATGATTGTTCTTTTTTTAGTTCGTCATTGGCTTTCTTTTTTGGTCATTGGATGTGTTGTTTGTGCCATGTTATATGTTTCCAAAATTAAATATTTTACGATATTAAAATCACTCAAGTCCATTTGGATTTTATTCTTATTAGCCTGTATTTTTCCATTGTTTGATGCGACAGGGAAAGTATTTTTTAATTTTGGAATTCTAACAATTACAGATGAGGCTTTGAGCAATGCGTTCATCATTATTTTAAGGCTTGGTTTGTTAATAGGATTATCATTATTGATGACAGCTACAACCTCACCAACAAGAATCGCTGATTCAACTGAAAGTCTTTTGAAAAAAATGGGGGTGAAGCAAGAATATGCCCATGAAATTTCAATGATCATGTCATTGGCAATTCGATTTATTCCCATCATTTCCATGGAAGCCAATCAAATCATGAAAGCCCAGAAAGCAAGAGGGGCAAAGTTTGAAGACAAAAACATAATCAATCGAATGAAAGCCTTTTTCCCAGTTATCATACCGCTTTTAGTGGGATCATTTAAAAGAGCTGATGAGTTAGCATTAGCGATGGATGTAAGATACTATCATGGATTTCAAGGAAGAACAAAGTATGTTAAACTTCAAATGAAGTTGTCTGATTATCTTTTATTTGTACTTATTTTGGGAAGTTTCACTTTTGCGTTATACTTAGACAAGGTGATTGATTTTGTATGATTGGATAGATAAAGATTTAATTAGATATTCCGGAAAGATTGTTGGTGTGGACGAAGCGGGGCGAGGACCGCTTGCAGGGCCGGTTGTAGCTGCCGCAGTCTTCTTAACAGAAGCGCAAGAAAAAAGTTTACTTCTAAGCATCCCATTCATCAATGACAGTAAGAAATTGAGCGAAAAGAAGAGAAATGAGATTTGGAATTTTGTACAAGAAAACAGAATTTGTTATACTATTGGATTGAGTGATGTTGCTACAATTGATTATTTCAATATTTTAGTTAGTACAAATATGGCAATGAACAGTGCCCTGAAAAAAATAAACATACCATTTGACTTAGCCTTAGTTGATGGTAAGAATTTGTCAATCGATTATCCCAACGAACAAATCGTAAACGGTGACTCACTTTCTTTAAGAATTGCCTTAGCTTCAAATATAGCAAAGGTTGTTCGAGACAGTATTATGAGAGGTTTTTCAAAAAGGTATCCAAGATTTGGTTTTGAAAAGAATAAAGGTTATGGCACAAAAGAACATATACATGCAATTGGACTCTATGGACCTACCCCTTTTCACAGACTGACATTTAAACCATTGCTTAACAAGATTAAAAAAAACGTACTTATGGATTGGTTAGAATATGGACAAATCAGTTCTCTAAGATATGAAATGATACTATCAAAAATTAACAAACAATTTTCTCAGCAAAAACAGTTATCAGGCTTTTTTCGATAAAGGAGGCATCACACACATGAGAGCATATGACATCATCTTGAAAAAGAGAAATGGAGAAGTTTTGGAAAAAGAAGAACTGGAATACATGATAAACGGTTGTGTAAACGGCACGATTCCTGATTATCAAACAGCTGCTTTTTTAATGGCTGTTTATTTTAAACATTTAACCAGACAAGAGACATACTACTTAACTGAAATAATGCGATATTCGGGTGATACCATTGATCTTTCGCAAATATCAGGAATCACGGTTGATAAACATTCAACTGGCGGCGTAGGAGATAAGACTACTCTGGTTTTAGGGCCTATGGTGGCTGCTTGTGGTGCAAAAGTAGCAAAACTTTCAGGTAGAGGACTTGGTCATACAGGTGGTACGATTGATAAACTGGAATCGATTCCAGGATTTAAAACCAATATCGACATGACTCGATGGATTGAACAAGTCAACACTATTGGTTTTGCCATAGCGGGTCAAACTGCGAATCTTGTTCCTGGCGATAAAAAAATATACGCATTACGAGACGTAACGGCAACAGTTGATGAACCTTCTTTGATCGCTTCAAGTATTATGAGCAAAAAATTGGCAGGTGGTGCCGATGCTTTTGTTTTGGATGTGAAAGTTGGTTCAGGTGCTTTTATGCCGGATGTGGACTCTGCTAAAGAATTAGCTAAGATTATGGTTGATATTGCCAAAAAAGCTGGAAAAGAGGCAGTGGCTATTTTGACGAATATGGATGAACCTTTGGGAAATAAAATCGGTAATGCATTAGAAGTAATTGAAGCAGTTGATACTCTAAAAGGTAATGGGCCTGATGATTTTACAAATCTCTGTATTACTTTAGGAAAGTATATGTTAAAAATGGCTTTATCAATGGATCTAAAAGAAGCAGAGAAAAGGCTTGAGGAAAGTATCAGTTCTGGAAAAGCATATGAAAAGTTTCTCGAATTCGTTCAAGCTCAAAACGGAGATATTGACTATGTTGTCAACCCAACCCGCATGTTAACAAATGACGGTGTATATGAGATGAAAGCGGAACAGGATAGTTATCTCTGCAAAATCAACACACAGAAGGTTGGGATTGCAGCAAATCTTTTAGGTGCAGGAAGAGAATCAAAAGATGATAAGATCGATTATTCAGTCGGTTTTGACTTTTTAAAAAAACCTGGAGACCTATTAAAAAAAGATGATAAAATTGTCAAGATTTATTATAACGATGAGATACGATTGGAGGAATCTATTTCAACCTTAAAAAAGGCGATCAGATGTGGTAAGAAAGAAAATGTTGAAAAAAATCAACTAATTTTTGATATAATCGGTTAAATGGGAAAACATCACAGGTTTTTCTTTTAATTTCGTGAACTGTATTTGGGGGTACTATCTGTTTTGAAACTGAAAATATATATTTTAATAGGAACTTTCTTATTGATATCGATATCATTTTTTTCTCAAGAACTGTATTACATTCAGCCAGATGGAGGGTATACAAGGTTTAGAGAGCCGGATGTATCGATTGTTAGCGGAAAACTAATGATAGCCGTGGAAATATTAACTGAATTAGGTGCCGGAGTTACATCCTTTTCCGGCAGTAATAAATATTACATCATTAATAAAGAAATGGGAGAGACATTAATTATTGATCCGTATAGTGGGATTTCTCTCAATTTTCTGGAAAAATATGAAGGACTTGTGATGATGATAAACGACCGGGTCTTTATTTCCGCTGAATCTGTTTTTCCCTTTCTGAATTTAAATTTCCTTTCAAATGAGCGATATTATGTATATAAAGAAAATTCCGTAATCAGATTGAACAAGGCGGAAATGAACATGAGAACTGTAACGTTCGAGTTTTCATCACAATTTTTTGACGTAGAATCAATCATCAAGGTTAATACGAAGGGTAATGAGGCGGATATTACGGTTTTCCCCGTCAGTCCCGATGAAACAACGATTAGAGGAATTATATTGAAGAACAACGATCCCTTTTACTCTGAATTTAATATTCAATTTAACGTTCCGGTTGATTATAGACTCGTAAAAGACGGAAATAAAGCAATCGTGTATTTTTCTCACGTTGACCCATATCTTGAAGAAATCGAAGTGCTTTCACAAGGTGTTCAATGGTATCGAAAAAAAGAGATCTTTGAACAATCAACACTAAAAGTAACCTATCTTGAAGTAGATTTAACTGAAGCAGATGTAAAAATAATACCTGAAATAGCATTTGATGGTCTTGGTTCTAAAGATAAACTGAGTAATATGGTTCGTAAAAATTTTGCAATTGGTGGCGTCAACGCTTCCTATTTTGATACTTCTACAAATTTTCCTGTTGGTATTTTAATAAAAGATAGTCAAATTGAATCTGAACCTTTTTATTATCCAAGGCCTTTTTTTGTTAAAACGGACAAAAACACTTATCACATACTGGACATTAATACTGAAATACACCTGCGTATAGGAGGATCTCTGTTTTTGGTTAAAGGGGTTAATAAGTACAGCCAAAACGGTGATGTTATAGTTTATACTGATAACTTTAAAAAATTAATTCCACAAGATTCCAACAGGGATTATGTCGTCATCTCAAATGATAAGGTTATTTCTAAAACATATACTCCCAAAGTACCTAAAGGTGGAAAAGTAGTCGTATTCAATCCCAAAGAATTATCAAAATTTATCAAAATCGGAGATACTTTTTCGATGCAATTTATTGTCCCGGGATTTCAATATAAAATTACAGATGCCATTGAAGGTGGGCCGATGCTATTGTCAGGGGGAAAGAAAATTGTGTCTACCAACAGTATAAAGGCAACTTATGGACAAAGAATAATTGAGGGAAGGACTCCAAGAACTGTCCTTGCTCTTTCAAAAAACAAAGTAATATTATTGGTCATCGATGGGTATCAAACGACAAGTTCCGGATTGACTTATGACGAGCTAACTGACTTTCTTTCAAAGAAGGGGTATTCAGATGCCATGTGTTTTGATGGAGGATCATCATCTGTGATGTCCATTGGATCCAGAATAGTCAATCAACCTTCTTCAGGTGAACCTGATATCCCAGTTGCTATTTTAGTTGACAGAAACGACTAAACAGTATTTTTAAAAATTCTAATAGATTAAGCGGAAAAACAATTGTTCCGTTTGGAGGTGCATTTTGTGGCAGTACAAGTAGAAAACAGGAGGACTATGACCTTTATGGGCCATAATGGTTCCGGAAAAAGTACAATCATCGAGGCAATGTTAAAATTGTCTGGGAAAATCAGCGAAATCGGATCAACTATGAATTACGATCCTTTAGAAAAGGAAAAAAACACTACACTTTCTGTTGGGTTTGGAACTTTTGAAAAAGACGGATACGAATTCATTGCAATGGACACACCCGGTTTTGGAGACTTTTTAAGCGAAGTCATTTCAGCGCTTTTTGCCGCTGAAAATGCCGTTTCAGTGATAAACGCAGCGGCTGGTATTGAAGTCCAAACAGAGAGAACTTGGAAGCAAGCTGAGGTACTTAATAAACCAATCATGGTCTTCATAAATCAAATGGATAAAGAAAGAGCTGACTTTAATCAAATCCTTGATGATCTGAAAGGAAAATTTGATAAAAACATCGTACCCGTCTATTTACCAATTGGTAAAGAGGATAGTTTTAAAGGGATTGTCGATTTGTTAAATAACTGTGCTTATGTATATTCGGATGACAGCAGTGGGAAAAAAGAAAAAACAGATATTCCCAAGGAACTTAAAGAACAAGTTGAAGAATTAAGAATGGCATTGGTAGAAGACATTGTTGAAACTGATGATGACTTAATGGAAAAATATCTTGGCGGCGAGGAAATTGATGGCCCTACGCTTGCAAAAGCAATGAAAAGTGCTTATGCCGAAGGTCAGCTCGTACCTGTTTGTTGTGGATCAGCATTAAAGAATATTGGTATTGATCTTTTTATAGACCTTGTCAAAGCAACAGGTGCTAACCCTATCCAAAGGAAACCTCTTGCAACGAAGATGGCAGAAGGGGAAAAAGATTTCGAATTGTGCATGGAGAAGGATGCGCCATTTGTCGGTTACATATTTAAGGCGGCAGTTGATCCCTTTATAGGTAAACAGTCTTTTGTTAAAGTACTTTCCGGGGAGATTAAAACCGGAAATGCTGTCGTAAATGTTAACAAAGATTCAAATGAAAAAGCTTCACATATCTATCATGTAACCGGTAAAGAACAGGATGAAATTGAGACCGCTACACTTGGAGATATTGTCAGTATCCCAAAACTCAAGGAAAGTGAAGTGGGGGATACCCTGTGTAATCCTTCCAGAAAACTAATGGTCATTAAACCTGAATACCCGGAGCCGATGTTAACCAAATCAGTTCATCCGAAATCCAAAGGTGATATTGATAAAATATCTAACGGTCTTTCAAAACTTTCAGAATCCGATCCAACATTTTCTTGGGAACACGATGCAGAAACCAACGATACCGTTATTTCAGGTATGGGAACTTCGCATTTGAATGTTATGATAGAAAGGCTAAAAAAGCTGTTCAAAGTAGATGTGGAAGTTGGACAACCGAAAATTCCTTACAAAGAAACGGTTAAGGGAAATTCTGATGTGGAGTATAAGCATAAAAAACAATCAGGTGGACATGGTCAGTATGGTCATGTAAAAATCAAAATTTCTCCACTTGAAAGGGGAAAAGGATTTGAATTTGCACAATCCATCTTTGGTGGATCAGTCCCTAATAATTACATTCCGTCTGTTGAAAAAGGTGTAGTTGAAGCCATGAAGAAGGGAATATTAGCTTCTTACCCGGTTGTAGACATCAAAGTAGAACTGTACGATGGTTCTTATCATGATGTGGACTCATCAGATATGGCTTTCCAAATAGCAGCAAGACAAGCCTTCAAGAAAGGGATGCAGGACGCTAAACCGGTATTGCTTGAACCTATTATGGATGTTGAAGTTCATACACCTGAGGAAAACTCAGGTGATGTTATGGGTGAAATAACTTCCAGAAGAGGAAGACCTATGGGAATGGAAGCAGGTTCCAAGGGCTATCAAATTGTTAAAGCTACAGTTCCATACGCCGAAATGCTTGACTTTTCCAATCAATTAAGTTCAATAACAAGTGGGAAAGGTTATTTCACCATGCAGTTTGCACATTACGCAGAGGTTCCTTCCAATGAACAGGATAAAATAATCGCAGAAAGAAAAAGAGAATTGGAAGAACAGGAATAATTCTTTAAAATAGTCTACAATCCGGAGATCAACTCTCCGGATTTTCTTTGTTAATTGAAAGAGAGAAGGATGGTTATCAAAAAATTTAAGAAAAACCAAATTTTTCACATATTGATTCTGATCATACTCCTTATACCCCTGATGGCATTCACCCAGGATGAAAATATCCTACCAGGCCCAGGAGAGATCATGGTGGAAATTTCAGCAGGGGCTTTTAATTTTTCAGGTAATAACGAAAAGGTAGTATTTTCAGAAGGTGTTGAAATCAAATACGAAGATATAATCATTAATGCCCCTACAATAACTGCCTTTTTTGTAAATGAAGATACTGTTGATTATTTTTATGCTGAGTCCTCTGATAGTACCCCTGTTTATCTTTATAAAGATAAAGAAACCTTTACATCCAAAAGTCTTAAAGCTTATGTTCAAAAAAAAGCCTATTTTTTGTATGAGCTTCGAGGAACTTACAAAGCAAAAAACGCAAAGGGTAAAAACAAAGAAATCATTTTGGCGGCGGAAAAAAGTCGAAGTAAACCGTTCGATGAAAAAAACATTACTGAGGCACAAAAGGGTTATTTAACAACTTGCGAAGAAACAAAACCACATTATCGCTTCCAGGCAAACTATATTGTAGTCAAAGAAAGTAATGAAATTATTGCATATGATCTCTTAATGTATATTTACGATATCCCCGTGTTACCTTATCCGGTTTACTTTTCATCATTAGAAAGAAAGGCTCAGCCGGTTGAGTCGTCTTTCACTTTTACAGGTTCTTCAGGAATACAAACACACTTGCGATTCAATTACTATTCTAAAGATGATGAAATTGGGGCAGTCTTTTTTGATACAGTAGGTGATGGTGATAAAAAAGGGAATACAATAGGTGCTGAAAACAAATTTACATTACCTGACGGCAAGACAAGGGTCTATTTTTATGGCCTTCAAAAAACGCAAGAGGATTTCTCCAACCGATCCAATCAATTGAACTTTGAACTGGCTCGAAAATGGGATGAACAATTCGAATCTTTGTTTTATTTTAACAACAAAATGAGTATTGCAAATGATGAAATAACGAGCAGAAATACGGATTATGGTATAAGTTTAAAAGGAAAAGTTAATAATTCCCCTTTTTCATTTAATTTACAGAAAAGCGAAGTCCGATCAAAGAGTAAAAATATCAACACTATTACCGCACCTTCTTTTGCCATCTCAAAAATGGGTTTTAATTTTTTCCCTGAGACCTTCCCGATCAGTTTAAATTTCAAGGATTTAAAATTCAGCGCTGCCAATACATCAGAAGCTTCTGTTTCTTTTTGGGAAAAATTATCAGAATTGAACTATAATGGACAATATGGGGTTTCATCAGCCTTACCTGAAATTATCATTCGTGATGTGAAATTGGTGAACGGATTTACAACAGATATCAATTACTCTTTTAAAAGCCAGGAAAAGTATACCGATGATTTTAAAATCGATAATACCTTTACATTACCAAAAATCGGATTTAATTGGGAGGATTTTTTTGGTATTAACACCCAATATACAATGAGAGCCGGTTTCTTGCAGAATTATGAAGATAAAGAAGCTTACAGGTATTCGGAAAATGTTCTTACCAACCTGAACTTTAACCTATTTTTCTGGAAAAACACCATCACACATGATTATGTTTTTCTTAAGTCAGAAGGTAATACCTCAAGATTTAATTATAATAAAGAGAAAAACTTGGTGAATTTCACTTCCATTTTGGATCTCGCCTTCATTTCATCAAAGATTACCGTTAAAACTTCATACGATTTTTTAAAAGATGAGCAGCGATTATCTAACCCCCAATTGATAACCAATACAGATCTTAAATTACTGGATACTCGCTTTAAAGTTGATACGAAGAGTATTATAGATGCGAGTGATACGAAATTTTTATCCACTGATTACAGCTTCGCCGTGAATAATACCTATTTTAACAATCAATTGAATTTCGTTTATCTGTATGATCAGGAAATCAACATAAGAAAGTTAACGGATTCATTCGGCTTCTCGTTTGGTCCCATAAATAATTTTAAAAAATTCTCATCGAATTTCGAGCTCATCTTTAATTATTATGAAGAAAATCAGGGATTGGATTTAGATAAACTCACCAATAAAAATTCAATTTCTTTTGGCCAAATTGGTCCGATTAACACTCTGGTGAATAATTTTGACATACAAATATTTCCAAAGGAAGAAAAAACAGATCAAAAGATCAACTATATTAAGAATTCTCTGAGTCTCAAATTCGACAAAACCACATTGGGATTTGAAACAAAGTATTCCAGGTCAAAGAAAATAGATTTTGATTTTTCAGGCAGTTTTGACAAGTTGAATTTGAATTTCGGAACACGTTACGATATGGAGAATAAGAAATTTGAAACCCTTAAAATAGCCATCCTTAAAGACCTGCATTGTTGGCAAAATGAAACAAGTGTTGAATTTGCCTTAAAAGATCAAGGTGGCCAACAGAAACTCACTTTAGACAAATTCTCAACCAGTTTTGCAATCAAACAGTTTCCTGAAAAATTCGTTAAAGTGCAGCCGTTGAAAAAGGAATTCGACTTGGCAATTTTCTAATATGATTTAACCGAACAGCTCTATTACCCTTTCGGGTGAAATTCTCAAAAGTGCTCTGGCTGAATGGTTTGTTATCTCAAATTCTTCATATTCATTCTTGATTATTTTTTCAAGTACATCTGCTGCTTCAGCCAATTTTAATCGTGATGCTATTATCATCGCTTCTTTTCTAACAGAATCATCTTCCAATTGGTTGTCGATTGTTGAAAGAATATAATGATAGGCATCTTCAATTTTCAGTCTTCCGATAGCCTTAATAATGGCTTTTCTAACGTGCTTACTATAATCATGAACTAATTCATCAATTAGTTCAACGAGATAATAATCTAGCATTTTTGTCATTGTTGCAACACAAGCTGCTCGAACTTTCTCATCAGGGTCTTTATACATTGATCTAATTGTTTCAACAGTAGACGTTTCGTTTAATTTTGAAAAACCCTTCAGTACCTGAACTCTGATTTCGGGAATCTCATTTTGAGATAAAGAATTAAGAACACCAATAACTTTCGCAGGTGCTTCCATATTAATAACAACGTATGGGACAATTAATTTGTCCATCAATTCAGGATCTTGAACTTTTTCCACTTGATTATTAATAATTTTTTCAGCAGCCTCTAAGGGGATATCTTTAATTAAACTCAATAAAGAACGACGGTTTTTAAGAGAGTATTTTTTAGAGTCTTCAATAGCTGTTTCAATCACTTTTATACAAAATGAAACATCATAAGGTAATAACTTTTTTAAAGCTGTTTTTATTAATAGAAATTCATCCGATTCTTGAATGACTCTTTTTAAAAAATCAGGATCATCTGATCTATTAGTTTTGATCATCCAAGCCAATTTTTTAACTTTTGGGTTCAAATCTTCAAAGAGTTTATCTAATCTCTCATCTTCAATTTCTTCCTCTAAAGTCTTTAAGGTTATATATCTTATTTTTGGTGAATCATTCTGCAAATAGGATTTAATATCGTATTCCGAGGTAAGCCAATAAATAGTTTGGATCACTTCTTCAACTACTTTTTCCTCAGGATCATCGAGTAAAGGCAGTATTATTTTATAATCGTCACTCACACCATTTTCACGGTAGTATTTTACCGCTGCTTTTCTGACCAACGGATTGGGATCTTTCAACAATCCCTCCACATTGTTTGAGTGAATTACAAGTTTTATCAGCCCGTTTATAGCTTGTATTCGTACAGATGGGCTTAAAGAAGTAAGCAATTCTTCATACTGGACAGAAAATTTTGCCAATCGTTTCTGCTCAAAATTAGAAACAAGTTCTCTCGCTGTTTTATAAGACATAAAAACTCCTTTGTGTTTTATTTTGCATAATTATCTTTTGGACTTTCGTTTAATGCACTGAGGAAAAAGCCGAAACCGCCTAAAAAAGCCATCATTGAGCTACCTCCATAACTCACAAAGGGGAGGGTTACGCCGGTGGGGGGAAGTAATCCAAACACAACACCTACGTTGATTACTACTTGCAACATGATTAAATAAGCGAATGCTACAATAAAGACTTTTGCGGCATTATTGTAGATTCCATTAATTGCGGCTTTTATCAAATTTCTACACATAAAATAATAAAGAAAAAGAAAAATGGCCATGCCAACAAAACCTAATTCCTCACCCAATATGGCAAAGATGAAATCTGTAAACTGAACTGGGATAATATATTTGTAATTTCCCATTCCTAAACCTTCACCCAATAAACCTCCGGATGAAATTGCCTGCAAACTCACATCCACCTGGCCTTCAGACGTTATTTCCTGACTTAAACCCAGAAATGACTGGATGCGCTCCATCTGATAAGGCTTCAGTAAATCAAGTTGGAATAACATAACTACGCCAATGATGCACATAATCATAATAAAGACAAAATAGGAAAATTTTAAACCACTTATATATAGTACAATCAATCCAATCAAAAAAACGATCATTGAACTGCTTAAATCAGGTTCAACGGCTATCAGCAGAGTGATCATAATGATCCAACCCAAGGGGATCATTAGTTGTTCCAAAATCCCATTTTGTCTGTTTTCGTTATCTCTAAAAAAATAAGAAGCAAGAAATAAAATGAGAACTATTTTTGCCATTTCAGAAGGTTGTAGATTCATAACTCCAAAATCAATCCATCTGCTGCTTCCGCCCTGTGCAGGAAAAATAAAAACTGCTAATAATAAAAATACAACACCCACCATGTAAAATGGAGCCATTTGCATATGTTTTTGAAATGGTATCAGGGCAATTATAAACATGAAAACTAAACCAATAATGATGTTAATCATTTGTCTGATAAGATAATAATCAAAATCCATTTCGGGATATTTGTAATAGATGATATAACTGGAACTATAAAGTACCACAATTCCAATAACCATGATAAGAGAAAGAAGATAAATGATACCCTTATAATTTACCTTTTGCAGTTCTGGTTTTTTCAATTCATCGTTTTCTTGTTGCAATTATACTCCAATACCTTTCTTATAATTGAGAAATAGTCGTCCAAATGATTACTTAAATAAAAAAGATTTGAATCTACTCTTTTACAATCCGTTGCTCCAAATCCTGGAACCGTTTGATAGAAGCTTGATAAAAACATGGATAATTCTTCTTCCGTACGTTTAACGCTTGGTAATGCCAATGTCGAGATGACCTTGCCCTTCTCAAGTAATTGATCAACATGCCAATGTTTTTTATAGCCACCTTCTTGAAAAGATATATGCCTGTTGATCCTTTGCTTAAGGTTTTTCATCGCAGAACCGACATAGGTGTATAAACCGTTTTGAATAGGATACTCTTTCCCGGATATTGTCACCACAATATCCTCCGGTATTTCAATAAATAATAAATAACTCCCCTTATTCATTTTCATTCTCACTATTCAGAACAATTTCACTAAAATTCCCTAAATTTAGTAAGAAATCGTCCAATGTTTTTAGAAAACCTAAACGGGTTAACTTCAAATCCTCCCTTTCTGACATAACAAAAACATTATCAAAGTAATTATCAACTGGTTCTCTTAATCCCTTGATTACTTCCAAGGCTGTTTTATAATCGAATCGCTTTAAAGCTTGGTCCACTTCATCTCTTATGTCATTAAACTTCTCTTCTAATTGAATTTCTTCATCATGCTCAAACAATCTGGCGTCATAATAATGGGATTTGTGATTTTTACTAATATTATGAATTCTTTCAAATATTCGAGTAAGATTGATGAAATCCTCTTGTTTTCTAATATCCATTAGACTTTTTGCGGCAAAGATACATCGAATAGGATTCTTGACAAGATGATGGGTGGCATTTATCACATCGTAGTCAATATCATTTTCACTGAGAAAAAATTCTATTCTGTTTTTCAATAGATCAACAAAGATGTTGGACAACGTTTGTTTTTTTTCTTCAGTTAAATTAAAATCATATAAACTCAAAGCAAACAGAAAGAAATAATTAAGATCCATATCCCATTCTCTTGAGATGATTATCTTTAAGCATTTTGTCAGCGCTCTTCTCAAACCAAAAGGATCTTTTGAACCGCTTGGTATATTGTTAATCAACAAATTCCCGGCAATTGTATCTAAGTTATCCGATAAGGTTGTTATAGAACCGCATAATGTTTCAGGAGCTTGTTCAACGTATTGTTCTTCAATAGCTTGATAAACATCATACGTCTCCCCGGAAATTTCGGCATAGATTCTCCCCATAATTCCTTGTAGCTCAGGGAATTCGTAGACCATTTGCGTTGTTAAATCATTTTTCAACAACATACTTGTTTTATGAACTTTTTCTCTTGTCTCTTCATCTAAATCAAAAATGGAACATATTTCTTTTGAAAGTTTGTCAACTCTAATAACTTTATCAAAAAGCGAGCCCAGTTTATTTTGAAATCCAATATCCTTTAGTTCTTGAGTTCTTTCTGTAAAAGGTATTTTTAAATCTTCGTGATAATAAAAAAGAGCGTCTTCCAGCCTTGCTTCGATCACCTTACGATAACCTACTTTTACATTTTTCCGGGAATGTTCTTCATTATCTTGAAAGGAAAGAAAATTAGGAATGATTTTTTCATTTTTTAAGACCGGGAAAGTTCTTTGATGATGCTTCAACGTTGTTATTAAAACCTCTTTTGGTAGGGCTAAAAATCTCTCGTCATATTTACCTAAAACAGCATTGGGATATTCGGTTATTGCAGTTACTTCATCAATTAATCCTTCATCAAATGGTACTTGAATGTCATTACCCTGCTCAATTTTTCGGATGTCTTCTATGATTTTATCTTTTCGTATTTTTTGATCCGCATAAACGTTGTTTTCCAACATTTTTTCAAAATAAACCTCAGCTGATTCAATATTAACTTTTTTAGTATCTTTGAATCTATGAGCAAATGTTGTTTTAGTTGACGGAATTCCCATAAAGTTAAACGTTACCAATTCATTGGATAAGATCGATAAAATGCTGTGTATGGGTCTTACAAACTTATATTCACCATTACCCCATCTCATGGGTTTTTTAAAATTAAGATTTTCAAGAAAATGAACCAGTTCTTTTTCAAGTATCTTCTTTGTCTTTTCACCCTTAACCGTTCTTTTAATATAACAATACTCATTTGAGTTTTCTTCTTGAAAAATGAGGTCATCCTCAGTAGCCTTATTGCCTCTTAAAAAACCCAACAAAGCTTTTGATGGATTTCCTTCTGCATCAAATGCAATTTTCTTTGCCGGTCCCCTTTTAACTTCTTCCAGATCGTCTTGCTCCAATGCCATATTATAGATGTAAATACCAAAACGTCTCGCAGCATAAAAAAAACTCAGCTGATCATGCTTTATCCTTAAGTTATGAAGGAATTTAGAAAAACCTTTCTCGAATTGTTCTTGCAATCCAAATATTTCTGTAGGCGGAATTTCCTCAGTCACAATTTCAAGAATAAAGTCATTATTTGTCATTATCACAGGTCTCCCTTCAATCTCTTTTTTAAATTTTTTCTCAGGGTTTTTATCCATTAATATGAGTTTTAACAAAGGTTTTTTGTCTATTTTTTTAATTTTCTTGTTAGATAAGGCATGATAAATAGAGTTGGCTTTAAATTCTCGTTCATTTTCAAAAACAACTTGGGTTTTAAATAATCCTTTGATTGATGATAAGAAAAAAATATCACAGCGTTGATTTTGAATATGCTCTGTATCAAGTTGTAAAAATGAATCATTCTTACGACCGATATCCTGTATGAAGAGTATTGGGCTGTCATCATTTTCAATGTTAAGATTTAAAAACGATGGCATTACTTCACACGCTTCACTTTTGTTAAGTATAATCGTATTTATACCACTTTCATTGAAAATCCAACTGATAAGATCTTCTTTTATTTGATTCTTTTTTCCAAAATAATCAAAAACCCCTGAATTGATTGCATTTGAAAACTTGTGTCTTAATTCACCGTCTTGATTGAGTGATTTGCATTCCTTTCTTTCAGAAGCAAATACAGTGTGAATACCCAGAATGAATGCACCTATTACCACAAAAGAATCAGAAACGTTAAAAACTGCAAACCCATTGACATAAACAAAATCAACTACAGCCCCCTTGAAGAGACGATCGATTTGGTTTCCTAATGCACCGCCAATAATTGATCCAAAGGCAAAAGCTAACCAAGGGGATTGTCTCACGAATTTCAAAGAAACAATAAAAACCATTCCAATGATGACGAAAACCAGTGGGATTAGGATATGAGTATACCCTTGAAACATACCAAAAGAGATACCGGTATTGCCGACATTAGTTATCATCAGAAAATTTCCTAAAACCTCAATGGTTTCTCCTGGGGAAATTAACTCAACGATAATTTTTTTTGAAAACTGATCTAAAAAAAGAGCAAAGACCAGCCAAAACGACATTAATATCATCTTTTAATCCCTTTTTTGTTTCGAAAAATGTACCAGCTCTTGTTCAATAAAATCATCAATATCTCCATCCATGACAGCATCAGTATTGCCGGTTTCTGCGTTTGTGCGGAGGTCTTTAACCATTCTATATGGGTGAAAAACATATGAACGTATTTGATTTCCCCAAGACACATCATTTAACTCGCCTTGAATATCATCCGCATTTTGTTTTTGCTTTTCACATTCAAGTTGATATATCTTTGACATTAACATTTTCATCGCTGTTTCTTTATTTTGATGTTGATTTCTCTGAGACTGGCATGTGACAACTATATTAGTGGGTAAATGAGTAATCCTGACGGCAGACTCAGTTCGATTCACGTGTTGGCCCCCTGCACCGGAGGCTCTGTAAAGATCAATTCGAAGATCATCAGGATTAATCTCTACTCTTATATTATCATCAATTTCAGGAAAAATACTAACAGATGCAAAAGATGTGTGTCTTCTGCTATTTGAATCAAATGGAGAAATTCTTACCAATCGATGAATCCCCTGTTCATGTTTTAAATAACCATAAGCATAATCGCCTTTAACCAATATAGTGACACCTTTTATGCCCGCCTCATCTCCCGGCTGTGTTTCAATAATTTCTGTTGAAAAGGATCTTCTCTCTGCCCAACGTAAATACATTCTCATCAACATTTGTACCCAGTCTTGAGACTCTGTCCCACCAGCTCCTGCGTGTATTGTAATAAAGGCATTATTCATATCGAATTTATCATTTAACAACATTGATAATTCGAAAGATCGGACTTGCTTTTTTATTTTCGTTAGTAACGATAAAAAATTCTCTTCCATCGCTTCATCTTCTTCTGCAAATTCAAGGGCAACTTCCGCATCCTCAAAGGTGTTGGTTATCTTTTTTATTTCATCAATTAATGAGCGGATGACTTTGGCATCTTTTAGGACTTCTGCAGCTTTGTCCGGGTCATTCCAAAAGTCACTTTCACTCATTTCTTTTTCTAACTTTTCTAATTTTTTTTGTGCAGTATCTAAATCGAAGACCTTTGAAGTCTCCTCAAATTTTTGTCTTAACTCCACAAAGGCTTGCTTATCATCATAACCTAACATCATTTCACCTCAACGTTTGACTTTAAATCGTTTCTTCTTGGTGCTGGTTTGAGAAGAGTGTGACATTTTCCTTCTCTTTTTTCTGTTAAAGGTATCAATTTCATCATGTGTATATTGTAATGAATCGATCTCTTTTTGCGCCTCCTGAGAAGCCTTTTCTGTATTTGTTCTTACCAACCTGAGGAGCATTGAAGCCATATCATCGTATATGGAATCAATCATTTCATCAAATAAACGATGTGCTTCTTTTTTAAACTCCATTTTTGGATCTTTTTGACCAAATGCTCTTAAATTGATTCCTTCTTTTACCCGCTCTGTGGATTCAAGATGATTGCGCCATCTCTCATCTACAATTCTAAGAAGCAAGAATTTTTGCAAACCTGAAAAATCTTCGCCAATTTCTTCTTTTTTTTCTAAATAAGCATCATACAGTAAATTGAAACAGTCCTGTTCCAATTCTTCTACAGTATTGTATTTTTCTAATTTCAAATCTTCAGTCTTAACATTAAATATCCGGAAAGATTTTTTTAGTCCATCAATATCCCAATCGTTACCTTCTGTAAAACTTGTTACCCTTCTTTGGACAACATCTTCATAAATTTCTTTAAGATGACTTGAAATATCCTCCTCTTGAAGAATCCAATCTCGATGTGCATAGATTGCTTTCCTTTGAGAATCCATGATGGTATCTAACTCTAAAAGATATTTACGCATGGCGAAGTGCATACCTTCAACCTTTTTTTGTGCTCTCTCGATTAAATTAGTCAGCATAGGATGATGAATAGGTTCTCCTTCATCAAGTTTCAAAGTATCCATAATTTTTCCAATTCGTTCCCCGCCAAATACTCTCACTAAATCATCTTCAACGGAGAGGAAAAATTTAGATTGTCCGGGATCACCTTGTCTTCCACTTCTGCCCCTTAACTGATTATCTATTCGTCTGGCTTCATGCCTCTCTGTTCCCAGAACATATAAACCACCTTTTTCGGTAACACCAGATGCCAATTTAATGTCCGTTCCTCTACCGGCCATATTTGTCGCTATGGTTATGGCTGATTCTTCTCCGGCACGTGCTATAATTTCCGCTTCTCTCTCATGGTATTTTGCGTTCAATACTTCATGTGGTAATCCTATTTTGTTTAAAGCGCGGCTGATTAATTCACTCTTTTCTATTGATGTAGTTCCAACCAATATCGGCTGTCCGTTATCATAACACGATTTAATCTCTTTGATGATTGCCTGATATTTTTCACCAATAGTTCGATAAATTTCATCATCTTTGTCTTTTCTGATAATCGGTTTGTTGGTAGGTATCACCAATACATCCATGTTATATATTTGCTCAAACTCTTCTTCTTCCGTTTTTGCCGTTCCAGTCATACCCGCAAGTTTATCATACATTCTAAAGAAGTTTTGAAAAGTGATACTGGCATAAGTCACGGACTCTTCTCGAACTTTCACATTTTCCTTTGCTTCCAGGGCCTGATGCAACCCTCCGCTAAATCGTCTCCCCGGCATAAGTCTTCCTGTAAAAGAGTCAACTATAACCAATTCAGAGTCCTCTGTCACTATATAATCCACTTCGTTTTTATACAAATAATTTGCAATCAGAGCGTTGTTGATATGATAGAGATTATCAATATTGGAAGGATCGTAAAGATTGTCAATTCCCAATAATTTTTCTGCTTTTTCAATCCCTTTATCCGTTAAAGTACAAGTTCTGCTTTTTTCGTCTAACTCAAAATCTTCATCCTTATTAAATCTTCTAATCATTTTTGCAAACTTAGAATAAATTACTTCAGATCCTTGACTGGGACCTGAGATAATCAAGGGAGTCCTCGCCTCATCAATCAGTATACTATCGACTTCGTCGATAATTGCATAAAAATGCGTAGGTTGTGATTTAGCATCCACGTTATAGACAAGGTTATCTCTCAGATAATCAAAACCAAATTCATTATTGGTTCCGTACACAATATCACGTTTGTAGACATCTTTTCTATCTATTTCTATTAACTTGGTTTTAAAAGATTCAAATGCTTTTGAATTCAATTCTTCAGATTTGGGTACTTCAGCATCAAGATTTTTGGGCCAAATGGAATTATCTTCCTTTAAAGCATCTAATGCTTTCTCTTCGTTTTCCCAGACCACTTGATAAGTGACGCTTTGGTTGTTGATAACACCAACTGTCAACCCTAATGACAAATATACTGGAGCCATCCACAAGGCATCCCTTCTGGCCAGGTAATCATTAACCGTAACCATATGAACACCTTTCTCGTATAATGCGTTTAAAGTAACAGGCATTGTTGCCACCAGGGTTTTTCCCTCCCCGGTTTTCATTTCGGCAACTTCACAGTTATCCAAAGCAATAGCACCAATAATTTGCACATCAAATGGTCTCATACCAATGGTTCTTTTTGCCATTTCTCTGACAATCGCATAAATTTCGGTTCTTGCTTCTTCATGGGTGATTTTGGAATCATCTAAAGCTGATTTTATGGTTTTTACCCTATTTTGAAGTGTTTGCGTTTTTTCATTTGCGAACCTTTGCTCATACTCTGAAATGTATTTGGTTAGCTGAGCATATTTTTTGATTATTTTCTCGTTTTTATCAAAGAGTTTAGTAAATAAATTCATATTGATAAACAACTCCTCCTTAAAAGATTCTCATCACTTGCTTACTTATTTTATCATCAAAAGTGGAAAAGAAATAATACGGAAATCCAAATTCCTCAATAAAATCATAACCCACTTCGTAAACTTCTCTTTTTCCAATTTTTTCTTGCAAATCCAAAAGAGTTTGACTTATTGCATGTTCTTTCGATAAATCAAGAACTTTTTCAGGTTTAAAATTTGAAATCAAAAAAAGGTCATTCACAACACTTAAATAATAACTGTTGGCAAATGGCTTAATCGTTTCTGTTTGGTCTATTCCCCATTTTGATATTTGGTTTTGAAATGAATCATTTTCATAAAACATGTTTTGCGATTTGAACCCAATCAACCATTGATTGTTAAATTGATAATAAAACCCGTAAACACATAACTTGTCAATCAATTCATAAATCATTTGCCACTCGTCTATTGATGAAATGACTTCAAAATGACTGTAAAAAAAATCTCTTATCTTTTGTTTTGCAAAGACAAAAAGACTCTCAGGTGATTCAAATTCAAGTGGAACTTCAATGATTTGAATTGGAAATTGTGAGATTTCATTTGCGGGATTCATCGTCTTGATCTCAATATTTAGGAAGGAAAAGGCATTCGTCAGTGTTAAGTTTTTTTCTTTCGTTTCAGCATAAATGAGAATATCCTCAGAAAATTCATTTCTATTAATCATGTTTTTTTGATATTCTTTAAAATATTCAATATTTCTTGAGGCTATCAAATAATCACCTTGTCGAAGGAATTGGATGTCAAATGTAGAAATGATTTCTAAAAGCTCCTCTAATCCTTCATAGGCTTCAGTAATTAAAAGGCCGTTATTTAGTCCTTCAAGAATTAATAAATAAAGTTTTTGAATATCAAACAAATAAAGTTCTGTTTCATCAAAAAGAGTATGGTCTATTTCATTGCTGATAATAATAATTTTTGAGCGAAATAGTGTTTCAATCATAGTTAAATCACAATTATTTCTTTCAGAAATAGAATCCAGAAATTCCCTATTTCTATCAGTTAAGCGATTGGAAATTATAAATTCTTGAACATTCTCAATATTTTGAAAGCCTTTGTTCCACTCCAAAGGGGCATTTAAATAACAAGCAAACTCATACTCCAAAGACCATGGTATTGACTGGCTAAAGAGTGACAGTAAAAAAAAGATTATAAAAAAAATCAGTAAAAAGAGCCGACGAAGGCCGGCTCTTTGTGTATTTTTACAATTATTTTTCTTAGAACATTTGACCATAGCCAAAAGTAATTCCACCCCATTTAGGTCCTTCTGAAGATATTAGATACGGAGAAAAATCCCAAGGTACATCTAATCTAAGTACACCAAAACCGGGAATATTAAATCTGAATCCAAATCCTAAACTGGAATATAACTTTGAATTTGAAATTTCACTAAATTTATTCCAACCCATTGCATTGTCGTTGAAAAGTGAAAATTCAATGGCAATGTTATTGGTATTAACAAATCTGTATCTGTATTCAAGGTTAATGGCACTGATATAATTTGCACGAATTCCTCTCTGATAATCGATTCCTCTGATAAAGATATTATTACTCCCACCAATTGAATAATTAATTGGATCATCTTCATCTTCCCAAGGAATTTGAGCGGAAATAAACCGTCCTGCAAAAATATGATTTTCCCATGGTGAATAAAAGCCGCTGATAGATTCATTTAAACGAATCCAGTGATCAGTTACAAATTCAAAGGGTAAAGACCATTCTGCTCTTGTATTAAAAACAAAACCTTCATTTGGACTGAACAGATCATCTCGCCTATCATATTGATAATCAGCTCCGAGTATCAGTTTGACTCCTTCTTTGGCAATTTGATTTGTAAAACTGGCATCATCCGTGCTGAAACCAAAGTTTTTAAAACGTCCCCAAGTTATATCCATACCTACATTTTGAAAATCATCGATTCGATAACTAATATTGGGCTTAATTGTGAAATCCTCTGATTCAAAGGTAACAACTGTTGCGATGTTGGTCTCAGTAGAGGGATCATTGATTTCTAATGTTCTCTGATTAAAATTCTTACCATAAGAAAGACTAATTCCTGCGTCAATCGGGGAACTAAAAACACTGCGAACATTATAGCCCAAACTAATGTTTGGATATTTACCGAGTGTGGTTGACACATCAATCGTCTGACCTTGCCCCATTGGATTTTTTAAAGCTAATCCTATTTTTCCGTATATATTTTGAATAACAGTTTCTCCTCCGTATTTTGGATCGAAGGTGACATTTGTTTTAAATTCCACATTATTTTCCATTTCTTGTAATTTAACAATTATTGTGACAGCTGTTGAGTTTGCTGAAATCCCTAAAGGTTCAATATTGATACTTGAAAAATAGCCTGTCTTATTTAGATTAATATAAGTTTGCCTAAGTTCTCGCATGGTTACGGGTTTATTTTTATTAAAAGATATTTCTCTTTCTACCAAATCTTTCCTTGTTTTTGTTAAACCTTCAATACGATAATCTTTTAATATTCCCTCAGTTACTTTGAAAGTAAGCCTTTCTTCTGACTTGTAATACTTTGGAGTAATAACAACTAAAGGATAACCATTTTCTTCGTAAACGGCTTTAATCCTTTGAACATCTCTTAATACATTCATAAGATTAATCTCTGAGTCATTAACTGATTTCAAATTATCTGTTAATTCGAAAGATGGGACCAAAGTATTTCCTTCGATAGTTAACGTCCTAAAAGGTTGTTTATCTGGAACAACAGGATTTAATTGAATCGTTACAACAAGATTGGTAACGTGTTCTCCGGTTTCAAGAGGCTGGGGATGATTCTCAAAATCCACATTCGTCTCAGGACCAATCAAACCGGTATTATAAAGCCTGGAAAATGCCATTTGTAATTCACTGTTGGAAGGGTAATAATTCTTTTTGATTAAAAACAATCTGAAAAAATCATTATAATAATCTTTTAATAACCTTAAATCAAGCAATTCCTTTACTTCTTCGTACTGGATATCGCCAAAATCCCCCTTTAAGATAATATCATATAAAGCATATTCCCAAATCTCTATTTTCAAAACTCCGTTTGGGAGAAATATCTCGGATTCATATTCTTGAACATTATTTTTTATTTCCAGTAACTGATAACCGGCCATAATATATTGGTTTTTCAATGAATTTTGAGTTCTGATAAGCTTTTTATAATTAAGCGCTTTTCCTGTCTCAATACTGATATATTCTTCCAGTGTTTTCTTTGATACCAAACCAGGACCACTGATTTTAAGCTGAACATCACTAACAATCGGATATTCAATGACTTGTATGCTTAATATCTGGGAATCTTCGCTATATTTGCTCAATGTATATTTAACATCCTGAAAAAAGCCCATGTCTTTAACATTAAATATATCTCGCTCGATATCTGCGTATGTTACTTCGTTTCCCTGATGGCATTTTGTGATGACTTGTAGAATTTCTTCTGTTGAAATGGTTATATTTCCTGTAATTTCCAACAAACCGATGTTAATTCCAAACGAAAGGCCTATTACGGCAAAAAATGACAATGTGAGTAGTACAATCCTTTTAGGTCTCAAAAAATTCCCCTCCTGTTTTGTGTTCACAAATAAAGACAAATCTATCTATTAATTATCTCTTGTATTTTTGGTAACCTTCTGTCACTGCTCTTATTCTTTCTGTCAAACCACCCAATCAAAAAAAATGACAAAAACATGGCAATTACACCGATTAACACAGAAAACAGTTCATGATTCGGATATAACCAACTAAACATAAGTATTATAACTAAAAAAACTAAAAGTGGAATTGAATAAACCATGAAAGACAATTTAATCACTGAAATATTCGGAAGTAGGTATTTGACTAAATCTCCTTCTTTGAGAACCGAAGAAGAATGATTAATGGCCCTAAAAGTGAAATTTTCTTTTACGCCACATAAAATCTTTCCATTACAATGACCACAAGCATCTGGTCTTAATTTTTTCAGCAAGACGAGGTCTCCACTCTTTCGCTTTTCAATTATTTTTTCAACAACAGCTTGTTCTAACATCATAGACTCCAATCAAAATCTGATCATGGCAGATATCCCGGGTATAAATTGATGTTCTGAATAAAAAATTGGTATTTCTAAAAAACACCGGTTTTTTAAAACAAACCCGGGTTTAAAAAAAATACTTTTTTTTGAACAACCAATATCAAAAGTCAAAAATTCCAAAGAAAAACTCGCCGTCCAAATCAAATCATCTTGAGAAAAATCGTATTTTACAGAGATTTTATCATACCAATCATTTGTTTTGAAAGTGAACCCGGCAATAAGACCTTCATCATAACCTAAATACATGCTTAAAAACCAAAAAAAGGAAAAAGCTTGATATAAAGAAACATTCAATTCTTCCTCTTTCTTGATTCCTAAAGCAGTACTTCCTAAAAAATAATTAGGTACAACAATAAAAAATGAAAATTCGTTTGGTTGAGAAAAACTCATTGATAAATCAAACCAAACATAATCTTTTAAAGGGATTTTATCGCCTTTTTTATAGAGACGTTGAAAAGAATGTATTTTTTGCACATAATCATTAATTCTCCTGTCATTCATAGGATTGTTGCCTGAATCAATGATTTTTTTTACGCCATAATAACCTATATGATATGCACCTAAGGCATAATCTATATTACCAAGAGTAAGCTTGTACTCCTCCAGCAAAGCAGAAACCTTTTTATCATTATACGGATTAAATGGATTTAAAGCCCCAATCTCAGATGCCATAAACGGTTTCATCTGAAAGAGTCCCAAAGCATTTGAATCTGAAATAGCGTGTATATAAAAGGAAGATTCCGTTTGTATTAACCCTGCCAAAAGAGGGTCGTAAACCTTATAATTAAAAAAAGTGTTGATTGGAAATTTTGATTTTATATAAAAGTTTACCCCTTGATTGTTATAGCTAAATCCGGCGGAAGGATGGTTTTGATACAGGATTTCATTTGGAAAAAGATCAAGATATGCAAAACAGTTTGTTAAAACAATTAGAAAAAAAACAAATTGTAAGATTCCCTTTTTCATAACGCTACCTTTCAAAACAAATCTAGAGCCTATTTAATATAAATGATCTGTTTTTCTCTTTTTCGGTGTATTATATCATTCTTTTCGATCCCATGGAACTTTATTCCGAATGAAAAAACTCTTCTGCTTTTTGTTATACTAAACAAAGAAAATCGTGTAAAAAAAAGAGTAAAAATACAAGAGGTGAATATGTTTGAAAAAAATCGTACTTAAAGAAAAAAAGGTATCTGATGATTTTCTTATTGCATCATTTGAATTTGAGAATCCGTTTAATGACAATACTCAGGATTTTATAAAACCCGGTCAATTTTTAATGCTTAAAAACAGAACAGAACCGATTTTAGCCAAGCCATTTTCAGTATTAAATACAAACAGAAACGGTTTTAAAATGTTAATTAAAATCATAGGAAGGTTCACTGATTATTTAAGCAATGCAGTCTCCGGAGAAACCTTTCTTTACAGAGGACCGTATGGCACTGCCTTTGAAAAAAAACTTGATTTGTCAAAAAAAATCATTACAATTGGTGGTGGTTGCGGCGCAGCACCTATCTTATTTTTTAATGAGCATTATTTCGAAAATATAGAAAAAACAATCATAGGATTTAAAAATGATTCTATAAGGAATTTGATTAATATCGATGAAGCAGTTTATGAATCGCTGTCCGGGAAAACCGTTATTGATGAATTAAATGAATATCTATTGCTTAGAAACAAGGTAGGAAAACCAATTGTTCTGGCTTGTGGAAGTTCAAGTATGTGTCAGGAATTGCACAAACACTCATTAGAAATGAATTATCAATTATTTGTCTCGCTTGATGAAAGAATGGGTTGTGGAATGGGAATGTGCAAAGGGTGTCCTATAAAAACAAAGTCCGGGATTAAAATGGTATGTAAAGACGGTCCTGTTTTCAATTCCGATGAAATCATTTGGGAATGGTGATGCATTTGAAAAACAATATTCTTTCTGTAGATTATAAAGGAATCAACATTAAAAATCCCATTGTTATCGCTTCCGGTCCCGCTGGTAACGGAGAAGAATTATCTCAAACAATTGATTTGTCAAGAATCGGCATGTTTACTTCAAAAACAGTAACTATGAATCGAACAGATGGAAATCCCCCTCCAAGAATTGTTGATGTCTACGGGGGTATAATTAATTCTATCGGATTACAAAACCCCGGTTTTCAATCCTTTATGACAGAAACTCTTCCCTTTTTGGAAAATTTAAGAATTCCGGTGATTGTCAGCTTGGCTTCAAATTACGCTGAAGAGTTGGAAACAATGGTAAAAGCGCTGGATACCCGAAACATCAAATTTTTAGAAATCAACTTTTCTTGCCCCAATGTTGACAAGGGAAGAGAACCCATAGGAACAGACCCCAATAAGATCTTTCACACTGTTAAAAAATTGAAAAAACTGACAAAAAAAAACATATTGATTAAATTTGCTCCGGCAGACGCCATATTAGAACTGGTACAAGCAGCCATCTCAGCAGGAGCTGAGGGTGTCGTATTGTCAAATTGTCCCAAAGGTATGAAAATTGACATTAATACCATGAAACCAATATTAAAAAGAGAATTTGGTGGTTTTGCAGGGCCGGCTATAAAACCAATTACTCTCAATCAAGTCTATCAGGTAAGAAAGCAATTCAAGGATATTATGATTATTGGAACCGGCGGAGTCATAAATCATGAAGACGCCTTGGAATATATAATGGCGGGGGCAAATCTTGTAGGAATTGGCTTTGGTGTTATGTTAGATCCCTTTATCCCCATTCAAATTATTGAACAATTGGAACAATGGTTTAAACTCAGAAATTTAAACTACTCTTCTGTTTTTTGTAAAGCGCAATCGTTATGACAAGGTAAAGACATGTTGTTTTAAACACAATGTCAATTTCCTATGTTAGAATCTCCCTGATAACAAAAACGAGGTTGAAAAGATGTATAAACGAATGAATTTACGGTATATAAAATTGCCATACGCTTTTTTTAAATTTAAAAACCACCATTACTGTTTTTAGTAATGGTGGTTTTTTTTTAGGAGGGACAAAATGATAAAAAACAGACATTTGATTGACCCTATGGACTTTTCAACGGAAGAGATTGACAAACTACTTTCTCTTTCAGAACAAATTTCCAAAAACCCTGAAAACCATTCAAAGAAATGTTCTGGAAAGATTTTAGGCAGTCTTTTTTATGAACCAAGTACCAGAACAAGATTAAGTTTTGAATCTGCTATGATGAGACTCGGAGGGCAAGTCATTGGTTTTTCTGAAGCAAATTCAAGTTCGGTTTCAAAAGGTGAAAGCATCGCTGATACTATTAGAACTGTTGCATGTTATGCGGATATTGTAGTCATGCGTCATCCCAAGGAAGGTGCCCCAAAAGTAGCCTCTATGTATTCTGATGTACCGGTTATCAATGCAGGTGATGGCGGTCATCAACATCCTACTCAAACGTTGACGGATTTACTCACTATTCGTACTGTAAAAGGATCCTTAAACAATCTAAAAATTGGTTATTGTGGTGATTTAAAATTTGGAAGAACCGTCCACTCTTTAATAAAGGCTCTTTCAAGATATCCCGACAATGAAATGCACTTGATCTCTCCAAAAGAGTTAAAGATTCCTGATTACATTAAAGAAGAAATTTTAGACAAGCAATCTATTAATTACTTTGAACACGAAAAAATCGAAGAATGTATCAATGATTTGGATATTTTGTATATGACGAGAGTGCAAAAAGAAAGGTTTTTCAACGAAGAAGATTATATTCGTCTAAAAGACACGTATATCTTAGATAACGAAAAAATGAAAAAGGGGTCGGATCAAATGATCGTGTTGCATCCACTTCCAAGGGTGAATGAGATCGCTTACGAAATCGACAACGATCCAAGGGCTTATTATTTCAAACAAGCAAAAATGGGAATGTACGTACGGATGGGTTTAATTTCCATGTTACTGGGGGTGTGTTGAAATGATGACGATAAACACCATTGAAAATGGTATCGTGATCGATCATATCCGAGCCGGATACGGTGTTGAAATTTTTAATTATCTGGGTTTGGACAAAGTAGATTATACAGTTGCCTTAATCATGAATGTAAACAGCAAAAAGCAGGGGAAAAAGGATATTATAAAAATTGAAAATGAGATTAACTTCGATCTAAGCGAACTGGGGTTAATCGATCCGGATGTCACAATTAATATCATTCAAAATCACACTATTACAAAAAAACTAAAACTGAATCTACCGAAAGTGGTGGAAAATGTGATTAAATGTAAAAATCCCAGATGCATAACCTCTGTTGAACGTCATCTGACACACGTTTTTTATTTGGTAGATGAAAAGAAAGGGGTTTATCGATGCAAATATTGCGATGAAAAATATGCTTTGAGAAATAGAGTATGAATAACAACCGATTATTGATCAAAAATGCTTTCGTTTGCGATAAAGACACTTATGAAAAAAAAGATGTGTTGGTTGAAAACGGTTTTGTAAAAGCTGTTAAAAAAGGCATCAATGCGGATTGCAGTGTAATAGATGGTAGCGATCAAATATTGATGCCCGCATTTGTTGACTTACACGCCCATTTTCGCGATCCCGGATATACCAATAAAGAAGATATCTTAAGCGGTTCACAGGCGGCTGTCAGAGGGGGATATACAACGGTAAATCTTATGGCAAATACCCTTCCTGTCTGTAACGGTGATAAACTTGTAGAAAGAAATCTAGAAAAGGCTAAAGAGATTGATTTGATAGATATCTTTCAAGTTTGTTCGATTACAAAAGATTTTAATGGAAGAGATTGTCAGCATATCGAAAAAATCACTAGTAAAGGTTGTAAGATGATCTCCGATGATGGTAATGGAGTCGAATCTGATGCGGTCATGAAAAATGCAATGGAAATCGCTTATTCAAAGGGGTTAACCGTGTCATCACATGCGGAATATAAGCAAATCAGTAAAACTGATACCAGGAAATCAGAAAACCTGATGACCCGAAGAGACTTGTCGTTATGCGAAGAAACGAAAGCCCACTTGCATATGGCACATGTAAGTACAAAAGAAGCTGTTGAAATGATCGCCAAAGCAAAAACAAAAGGTATTAATGTTACTTGTGAATGTACACCTCATCATTTAGTCCTTACTGATACCACCTTTTATATAGTTCACCCTCCACTGAGAAAGCAGGATGACGTTGAGGCTTTAATCAAGGGAATCCATGATAAAACTGTAGACTGTATCGCAACTGATCATGCACCGCATACTACTCGGGATAAAAAAGAAGGTGCACCGGGAATGAGCGGCATTGAACTTGCCTTTTCAATTTGCTATACACATCTTGTAAAAACAAAGAAAATATCGTTGATGAAATTATCAGAATTATTGTCTTACAATCCCTCACAAATACTGGGTATCAATAAAGGAATCGTTCAAAGGGGAGTTATAGCGGATCTCACTTTGATAGACCCGGATGAGGAGTTCGAAGTCCATGGATCGGATTTATATTCAAAAGGCAAAAACACCTCATTCGAAGGGAAACGATTAAAAGGAAAAATCAAATTAGTTATTAAAGATGGAATTGTGAAATATGAAAATGATCATATAGTTGAAAGGAGACAAGATGGATAAACTTTTTGTTAATGTAAGAGAAAAAGGACCGATTTGTATAGGATTGGATACATCAGTTGATTATATACCGGAATCAATCAACAAGAAGTATGATCGTGTAGAAGATCGGTTATTTGAATTTAACCGGGGAATAATTGAATCAACAAAAGAAATTGCCGCTGCTTTTAAAGTGCAAATTGCCTACTATGAAGCCGAAGGGATTCAAGGTCTGTTAGCTTATAAACGAACCTTAGATTATATCCGAAAAGAAAAGATTCCATTGATTGCCGATGTAAAGCGCGGAGACATTTCAAAGACTGCTCAAATGTATGCGAAAGCACACTTTTCAGGAGATTTTGAAGCAGACATGATAACAGTGAACATGTATATGGGTTCAGATACACTTGAACCATATGAAAAATATCTCAAATCAGGTAAGGGATTATTTGTTTTATTAAAGACTTCTAATCCGGGTTCGGGAGACATTCAAAACTTGAAAACGGATTCCGGGAAATATGTTTATCAGAAAATGATCGATCTTTTGGAAAAAAAGGGTCAAAATTTGATGGGGTCTTCAGGTTATTCGGCCATAGGGGCGGTCGTTGGATGTACACATGTTGAAGATGGCATTGCCATTAGGAAAAGAATGAAAAACACCTTTTTTTTAATACCTGGTTATGGTGCACAGGGAGGTACAGCCAGTGATGTTTCAAAATACCTCATACATGGAAATGGCGGCGTTGTCAATTCCTCTCGAGGCATTCTTCTTGCGCATAAAAATGACAAATGGAAGGATTTAGAATTTGATGAAGCTGCAAGAGAGGCGGCAGTTGAAATGAGAACAAAAATCATGGAAGAACTGAAAAAGCGGGAGGAAGATTGATATGGTTGTATTTGAAGCATTAAAAAAAACCGGAGCACTATTGGACGGACACTTTTTACTCAGCTCCGGTAAACACAGTGAAAAATACATCCAATGCGCAAAATTGTTACAATACCCGAAAATTGCAGAAGAAGTTGTTGCTGTCGTAACCCAAAAAATCAACTTGGATTTCGATACAATCATCGGACCTGCCATGGGCGGGATTATTCCGGCATATATTCTTGGAAGACAAAATGACAAAAAAACGATTTTTGCTGAGAGAGTTAATAACAAAATGGCTCTCAGAAGAGGATTTGAAATCAAATCAAATGAGAAAATCCTGATAATGGAAGATGTCATCACAACCGGAAAATCATCTTTGGAAGTTAAAAAATTAGTAGAAAAATATGGTGGAAAAGTAGTCGGTTTTTCCTGTATAGCAAATAGGGGACTGGCTAATCTTAACCTTCCTGTTTTTGAAGCCATAAAAATAGAATTTAAGACATATGAACCTGAAAACTGTCCGTTGTGCATCAAAGGAGATACTCCTATAAAACCCGGGAGTAGAAAACTTTAATATTCTGATTCTAATTAAAGGTCCTACATGTTATAATCAAGGATCATAATTTATTTATAACGTTAGGGGTGAACAACTGAAAAAATATATTTATGAATTTTCCCGGGTTTTTTTACGGATAATGTTATAATCTGTAAGAAACAACGGTTATTATTTACTATTGATATTAATGATGAGGGGTGAAATCATGTCTGAGAAATTCAATTTACAGGATCGTTTTTTAAACCATTTAAGAATTAACAAGATAGGTGTAAAGATATTTCTTGTAAATGGTTTTCAGATCCACGGAAAACTAAAATCGTTTGATATGTACTCTATTCTGGTTGAGGAGGGAAAACACCAAAGTCTTATCTTCAAACACGCAGTTAGTACCATACAACCGGATGATTACATCGTTTTAGAAAAATCCAATGACAATAATACCTGATCAAACAAGGAGATGAAGCTGACTTGATCAAACTGAAAAGAGAGAAAGATATTAACGCTATGGAGAAGGCTTCAAAAATAGTTGGAGAAACTTTGGAAATGTCTCGTGAATTGATGCAACCGGGTATTACAACATGGGAGATAGATAAAAAGATAGAGGAATTTATTCGAAAAAAGGGAGCAATTCCATCATTTAAAGGATATCAAGGTTTTCCAGCATCGGCTTGTATATCTGTTAATGAAGTATTAATTCATGGCATACCTTCAAAGAATCGATATCTTGAGGAAGGAGATATTGTTACCATCGATGTTGGGGCTTATTTGGGAGGGTTCCATGGTGATGCTGCAAGAACTTATCCCGTTGGAACAATTAACGAAGACAAAAAAAGACTGTTAGAAACGACCTCTCAAGCCTTAGAAATAGGCATTGAAGCTTTAAAAAAAGCTTCAAGACTTGGTGAGATGGGATATGAGATTCAACAATTTGTAGAAAATTCGGGTTACTCTGTGATCAGAGATTTTGGTGGCCATGGCATTGGTAGAGAAATGCATGAGGATCCTTTTGTTCCAAATTTTGGAGAAAAAAACAGTGGTCCAAAAATCCGAACGGGTATGACATTGGCAATAGAACCCATGATCAGTATGGGTGAATATCCCACTATGATCTTAGAAGATGGATGGACTGTGGTCAATATTGACCATTCATTAAATGCGCATTTTGAAGACGATATTGCAATAACAAAAGATGGTTTAAAGATCCTCTCTCGTGTATAAAAAGGCTGCTTTCTGCAGCCTTTTTCTTATCTTAAGTAACTATTTTTATTTATTAACTATAAAAAGATAAACATCGGTATCTAAGATGACCTGTGATATAATTTGTCGAATTCAAGACCCGTAATTTCGGGTATTGATGAAATGCGAAAGGGGGACGAACATGCCAAAAAGATACATACCCCATACTGATGGGGAAATTAAAGAAATGCTTTCTTCAATAGGAGTTAAAAGCATTGAGGAATTATTCAAAGATCTGCCTGCTGAAAAAAGAGTCTCACAACTAAACCTTAACAAAGGCCTTTCTGAAACTGATGTTCTAAGAAAAATGAAAGAATGGTCTGAAAGAAACTCGGATTTGGAAGACTACTCTGTTTTCCTTGGGGGCGGAATATATAAACATCTTATTCCGCAATCCATTCAGCATATTGTAGAAAGGGGAGAGTTTTTAACAGCTTATACCCCTTACCAAGCTGAAGTAAGCCAAGGTTCACTACAAATGTTCTACGAGTTTCAAACGATGATTTGTGAACTAACAGGAATGGATGTTGCAAATTCTTCCATGTACGATGGTGGGACAGCTGCTGCTGAAGCCATGTTGATGTCTTGCAATATTAAGAAAAAGAACCATTACCTTGTCGCTGAATCCATTCACCCGGAATACTTAAAGATCATACAAACATATGCTAAGGGTCCTGAAATTGAGATTGAAACAGTAAAATACAACAGAGAAACGGGTATGATTGATTTAGAAGCCCTTAAAAACAAAATAAAAGATAATACCGCAGGTTTTTTAATGGGTTATACAAATTTTTTCGGTATCATTGAAGACGTACAAAAAGTTAGGGAGATTACAAAAGAAATCCTTTTAACTGTATCGTGTAATCCGGTTACTTTAGGTGTTTTAAAAGCTCCAGGTGATTTTGATGTAGACATCGTTACCGGTGAAGCCCAACCTTTTGGCGGTTCTCTGTATCTGGGTGGAATGACACTTGGGATTTTTGCAACTAAGAAAGAATTTATACGAAAAATGCCCGGAAGAGTCATTGGAAAGACAACAGATTTAGATGGGAATCCAGGATATGTCATGGTACTTCAAACAAGAGAACAGCATATTAGAAGGGATAAAGCCACATCCAATATCTGTTCAAATCACGCGCATAATGCGCTTGTAGCTGCGATTTATCTTTCTTTGTTGGGGAATACCGGATTAAGGGAAGTTGCAATACAAGGCCTTAAAAAAGCTCATTTTCTTGCTGAAAGAATTGATAGAATGGATAGATATGATTTAGCTTTTACCGGACCTTTTTTTAACGAATTCACCATCAAATCACAAAATAACCCAAAATACATCAGAGACGAAATGATAAAAGAAAAAATAATGGGACCACTGCCTCTTATGGAATTAACAGCAAATGAAGAACATGAACAACTTTCACTGATTGCCGTTACGGAAGCAAACAGAATGGAAGAGATAGCCTACTTTGCATCCAGATTGGAGGGATTATTATGAGAAGGGATAACAAGTTGATTTTTGAAAAAGGTGCGAAAGGAAGAATTGGATACACATTTCCAGATGAAAATATTCCCAATTATCGCATAGAAGAAATGATTCCTCAAGAACAAATCAGAGAAATTCCACCAGAATTGCCCGAATGTAACGAAGTAGAAGTGGTCAGACATTTTACAAACCTATCAAAATTGAATCATTCCATAGATAATGGTTTTTATCCTTTGGGTTCTTGTACAATGAAGTACAACCCGAAAATCAACGAAACTGTCGCTATGATAAGTGGTTTCGTAAATCTTCATCCATACCAACCCGAATCTACTTTTCAAGGGGCATTAGAATTAATGTATTTTTTACAACAAGCTTTGGCTGAGATTAGCGGTATGGATGAAGTAACACTCCAACCGGCAGCAGGGGCACACGGAGAATTAACCGGTATGTCTTTAATTCGAGCCTATCATGATGATAGAGGAGATATCAAAAGAAACACCGTTATTGTACCGGACTCTGCTCATGGAACAAATCCTGCAACCGCTGCAATGTGTGGTTATAAAGTAAAAGAAGTTGAATCTAATGAAAATGGGAGAGTTAATCTCAAAGTGTTGAAGAAAATGCTAAACAATGATATCGCTGCAATCATGTTAACCAATCCCAATACATTAGGATTGTTTGAAGATGATATTCTTGAAATACAAAAATTGGCACATGAAAATGGTACATTGCTCTATTATGATGGGGCTAACATGAATGCCATAATGGGAAAGATTCGTCCTGGAGATATGGGATTTGATGTTCTACATTATAATTTGCACAAAACATTTTCAACACCACATGGAATGGGTGGTCCGGGTAGTGGAGCAGTGGGGGTTAAGTCGAAATTGGCACCTTATCTTCCCGTCCCTCATGTGAAGAAAGATGAAGAACGCTTTTACCTTGATTACGACATTCCAAAATCCATAGGGAAAATTCGGGGATACTATGGTAATTTTAACGTATTAATCAGAGCCGCCGCTTATATTTTAACCATGGGAGCAGACGGTTTAAGATCTGCCAGTGAAATAGCTGTTCTAAACGCCAACTATTTAAGAAATAAAATCATAAAGAGATTCAAAATTCCATTTGGTAAGCAATGCATGCATGAATTTGTTGCCGATGGGTCCTTACTAAAGAAATATGGTTTAAAAACATTAGATTTTGCAAAAGCCTTGTTGGATTATGGCATACATCCGCCAACAGTTTATTTCCCGTTGATTGTCCACGAAGCTATGATGATCGAACCCACAGAAACAGAAAGTAAAGAAACACTGGATCATTTTGTTGAGATCGTGGATAAGATTCTGGAGCAGGCACAAAGTGATCCTGACAAGTTAAAAGAAGTACCTTATACAACCCCGGTAAGAAGATTGGATGAACTAAAAGCCAACAAAGATCTAAATGTAAGATATCAAAAGTAATTCAAGGCTTGATTTTTTTTCTCATCTCAGATATAATAGCAGTGTTTTTTTAGTGGGGCCGTAGCTCAGTTGGGAGAGCGCTACCATGGCATGGTAGAAGCCGTGGGTTCAAGTCCCATCGGCTCCACCACTTTCAGGGACAGTTAATGGCTGTCCTTTTTTTATTTCAGAAAGCAACCTATAAGAATTATGTTATAATATTTGGGTGTTTTTGATAACAAAGTTATTTCCAGGAATTAATATATATAGACTAGAAATAGTTTTTTTAATTTGTTGCGTATTTGCTAATATTTTATTGCTTTTCAAAAACTAAATATTTATTATGGATGTACAAATTAGTTCTTACATAAGCCACTTCTTAATGGATGCTGAAATTTGGAGGTTATAATAATGAAAAAAATTGTGATTACCGGCTTAGGAACAATTAATCCGGTTGCAAAGAATACAAATGAATTTTCAACAGCTCTTAGAGAAGAAAAAAGCGGGATTGATGTTATAAAATCCTTTGACAGTAGTACAATACCGGTTAAGATTGCTGGAGAAGTCAAAGATTTCAGTCCCAAATTATACATGGACAGAAGAAAGGCAAAAAAATTTGATCGTTTTCTTCAACTTGGACTGGCGGCAACTAAAGAAGCCTTTGAAGATGCCGGGTTGAATGCCGTTGATGATTGGAAGGAATCAGGAGCAGTTACAGTTTCTTCCGGTATTGGCGGGGTCCATACCGAAATGAGAGAATTTTATGAATTATACAAAAATGGCCCCAGATATGTCAGTCCCTTTTTGATACCCATGATCATTACCAATATGATGGCCGGGGTGATCGCAATGGAGTATGGCTTAAACGGTCCAAATTTCGCTCCCGTAAGTGCCTGTGCTTCGTCACTCCATTCACTAATTATTGGAGCCATGTTGATCGAAACTCAAAAATGTGATGTCGCCATAACCGGTGGAGTTGATGCAGCAGTAACGCTCCCCGGAATCATCGGTTTTTCAAACATGATGGCTTTATCCAAAAGAAATGATACACCCGAAAAAGCCAGCAGACCTTTTGACAAAGAGCGTGACGGCTTTGTTATGAGTGAGGGTAGTGGAGTTATCATTTTAGAAAGCGAGGAGCACGCACTTAAAAGAAATGCCCCGATATACGGGTATCTTTTAGGGTATGGCATGTCAGCAGATGCCCATGATTACAGTGCATCAGATCCTAATGGTAAAGGCCCGGCTTTGGCAATAAAGCGTGCTTTGGATTCCGGAAAAATATCAGTTGATCAAATTGATCTTATCAATACTCACGGTACAGGTACACCGATTGGAGATAATTCGGAGGGGAAAGCTATACAAAGTGTTTTTGTAAATCATAAGCCATTAATACAATCAACCAAATCATTAATAGGTCATACCATTGCGGGTTCCGGTTCAATAGAAACCATTGCAGGTATTTTGCAAGCGAAAGAGGGGTTTGTCCATGGGATGCCGAATTTGAAAGAACCAGATGATAATCTTAAAGATCTCAATTTTGTCTATCAAAAGAAGGAACAGAAAATAAAAACATTCATGAAAAACTCTTTTGGTTTTGGTGGGCAAAATGCCTCAATTATCGTTGAGGTGGTTTGATGTCCATGATGACCATAGACGAAATAAAAAAATTATTACCCCATCGATATCCGTTTTTATTTGTAGATTCGGTAAAAGAAATTACAGACGAGAAGATTATTGCGCAAAAGAATTGTACAATTAATGAACCCTTTTTTCAAGGTCATTTTCCTGATTATCCTATCATGCCGGGGGTTCTTCAAATTGAAGGATTAGCACAAGTTGCAGGTATTTTCCTTAAAAATAAATATAAAGAAGAATTGGACAATTCAATTGTCCCACTCTTCTTGGGGATAGACAAAGCACGTTTTAAAAGAGAAATTAGGCCCTCCGACATTTTAATATACGAAGTAAAGTTAGAAGAAAAGAGAGACTCAATATTTTTTGTTTCCGGAAAAATAACTTGCAGTGAGAAGTTATGTACAAAAGCGCGTCTTATGTTAGGATTTAAATAGTAATCAAAAGAATGAAAGGAGAAAGTTTATGACCAGAGAGGAAGTATTTAGTAAGGTAAAAGAAACCCTAATTGAAAACTTAGATTTAGAAGACGTAGAAATTTCTGAAGATTCGAATCTTTCGGATGATTTAGATGCAACCTCTTTAGAATTAGTTGATTTAGCAATGGATTTGGAAAAAGCCTTAAACACAAGAATCGAGCTTGAAGAACTCACTGGCATTGAAACTGTTGGAAATGTAGTTGATCTTATAACTAAAAAATCCATGGTATCATAAAGACCCTTTGCAGGGTCTTTTTTTCTTTTCAACATGAAAAGTTTTGCATTTTCTCTGTAAAAAACATTTTTTTAATCTGCCATGACTCGTTAAACACTATCCTGAAAAACAATACAACAATAATTTTGTGAATAGCACCTCCAGCTTTTTGAAAAAGTCATTTCCAAGCTATTTTACAATAAAAGAATTAGGAGAAGTAAATCTTAATGTTGAAGAATCTTTACAAATCTTAGAAAAAGTAAACGTAAGAGAAGGTAGAGTGGGTGTTGAGATAAGGAGGATATTATGAAAGGATACGTACAAATTTACACCGGTAACGGAAAAGGTAAGACAACGGCAGCACTCGGATTAAGTCTAAGAGCAGTTTGTGCCGGGAAAAAGGTCTTTTTTGGCCAATTCGTTAAAGGGATGAAATACAGTGAACTTAAGGCACCACAATTTCTGAACCAATTAGAGATCAAACAATACGGAAGAAACTGTTTTATCCGAAAAGATCCTGAAGAAGAGGACATCCGATTAGCACGAGAAGGGCTGAAGGATCTCCAGATGAAAATTAAATCAGGCGACTACGATATCGTTGTTATGGATGAATTAAATATTGCACTCTTTTATAAACTATTTGAGGTAAAAGATGTTCTGAAATTACTTAGAGAAAAACACGAAAAAACCGAAGTGATCATAACGGGAAGATACGCTCCGACTGAATTAATCGAAGTGGCAGATCTTGTTACTGAAATGAAAGAAATTAAACACTATTATCAGCAAGGTGTGCAAGCCAGAGAGGGTATTGAAAAATGAATGTGCTATAATCTGCATAACTTTAAACGGGAGGATGAAGATGAGTGTAACTAAGATCGATCACATTGGCATTGCCGTGAAATCGATAGACGAATCGTTAAAACTTTACAAAGATGTACTGGACATGGATTTCAAAGGGATTGAAGAAATGACTGACAGAGCATTAAAAACTGCTTTTATTCAAGCAGGAGATTCGATGATTGAATTATTGGAACCCACTTCGGAAAAGAGTACAATTGCAAAATTTTTGGACAAAAAGGGACAGGGCATCCACCATATTGCACTACATGTGGAAAACATACAAGAAACTATGGAATCGTTAAAAGAAAAGGGATACAGACTTTTGTCCGAAGAGCCGGAAAAAGGTGCACATGGAACAAAAGTAGCATTTCTACACCCGAAGAGCACTAATGGGGTTCTTTTAGAATTAGTTGAAGTTGATCATTAACGGAAAGGATGAGGAAAAATGTCAACAATGAATGAATTAATCAATTCGTTTAATCAAAAAAGCGAGAAAATTGAACAAGGCGGAGGAGAAAAACGAATTGAAAAACAGCACAAAAGCGGGAAATTAACCGCAAGAGAAAGAATCTCTATTTTATTGGATGAAAATTCTTTTGTTGAAATTGATAAATTCGTTAAACACAGATGTGACAATTTTGGTTTGGGAAAAAAAGAGATCCCCGCTGATGCAGTAGTAACAGGTATAGGGACAATTAATGGAAAAAAAGTTGCTGTTTTCTCACAGGATTTTACAGTCATGGGAGGATCGCTTGGTGAGATGCACGCTAAAAAAATAATGAAAATGCAGGATCTTGCATTAAAAATGGGAATTCCTGTAATTGGAATCAACGATTCAGGAGGAGCAAGAATACAAGAAGCGGTAGATGCCTTGTTTGGTTATGGAGGTATCTTTTTTAGAAACACCCGTGCTTCAGGAGTAATCCCCCAAATATCCATTATTATGGGACCATGTGCCGGTGGTGCAGTGTATTCCCCGGCGATTACAGATTTTGTTATAATGGTTGATAAAAACGCAAAGATGTTCATTACCGGTCCACAAGTGATTAAAGCCGTAACCGGTGAAGAAGTATCACAAGAAGAACTGGGCGGTGCAACCGTTCACAATACTAAAAGCGGAAATGCCCATTTTATTGCCGATTCTGATGAAAGTGCATTAAAACTTTGCAGAGATTTAGTCGAGTTTCTTCCCTCTAATAATTTAGAACAACCGGATGTGATAAAAAGCGAACAATCATATGATTTTTCAAATTTAGCTGACATTTCACAGATCATACCGGCGGATATGAAAAAGGGGTATGATGTGAGAGATGTCATTAGAAACGTTGTTGATAACGACATTTTTTTTGAAGTCCATGCCTTATATGCAAAAAACATTGTAACCGGGTTTGCCAGAATAGGTGGGTATACAGTAGGTATCGTTGCCAATCAGCCAAATGTGTGGGCCGGTAGTCTTGATATCAATGCCTCTGATAAAGGAGCACGATTTATTCGATTTTTGGATGCCTTTAATATTCCTATCTTAACTTTTGTGGATACTCCCGGTTTTTTACCTGGAACAAATCAAGAATTCAACGGAATTATCAGACACGGTGCGAAATTACTTTATGCCTACAGTGAATCAACGGTTCCAAAGATTACATTAATCTTGAGAAAAGCCTATGGAGGGGCCTATATTGCCATGGGAAGCCAACATTTGGGAGCTGATTTGGTCTTTGCCCTACCCACGGCTCAGATAGCAGTAATGGGTCCTGAAGGTGCTGCTAATGTAATATTTAGAAAAGAGATTGAAAGTGCTCAAAATCCTGAAGCTACGCGAAAAGAAAAGATTGAAGAGTACAAAGGGCGCTTTGCTAACCCGTATCAAGCTGCATCCAGAGGATATGTAGATGCTATTATTTCTCCTGAGGAAGTAAGAAAACAATTGTATAAGGCCATCAAGATAACCGAAACAAAAGCAGAGTCCGCTCCGGATAAAAAACATGGAAATATTCCATTATAAATTGAGAACTAAAGGGTTGATTCGATGAATGTAGGAACCATTTCATTAGTAGGTATCAGCGTTGTTTTTTTTACTTTCGTTGTTCTTTTCTTCCTTTTTAAGCTTTTGGCAAAGTTATTTGGAGATAAAAAGACAGTTGTAATAAAAAAGAGCGTTGTTTCAGATAACACGGTAAAAACAAGAAAAACACCAGATACCCAACAGCCAGATTTAGAATTAGTAGCCGTACTAACGGCTGCAATTGCATCGTACACATCAAAGGATTTTAAAATTTTAAACATCAAAGAGAAAGAAATAAATCACGCTGTTCATTGGAAAAATCAAAAACCAAAAATCTGGAGACCGATAAGAAAGGGAGTTAAAAGAACATGGTAAAAAAATATATTATCAAAGTAAACGGAAAATC